>JASLXN010000084.1 GCA_030740315.1 Dehalococcoidia bacterium
CCAGTGTCAATTACCGGACTATCAGAAGCCTTCGTCAGACTGGGTACTGTACCATTGCCCTGCTCTGGAGTGGGGGAACTCAGGGGGAGACGAGCGCCTCCACGCCTGGCACAGCCGGCGCTCCGGTGCGGGACAGGTTCTCCCGCGCCACTGCCACACCCGATGCCGATGCCTGAACCAAACCGCGGGTGACGCTGGCACCATCGCCCACGGTGAACAGGTTGGCCACCTGGGTCTCCAGACAGGGGTTAAGCTGAAGACGGGAGGAGTAGAACTTTACCTCCGCACCATACAGCAGGGTGTGGCGGGAGGCCACCTCAGGGCACAGCCGGTCCATAGCCTCCAGCATCTACATAATCCCCCTTAAAAAGCGGTAGGGTAAAGCTCAGGTCGCCGGGGGTGGCCGAGGCCAAAGTTGGCTCCACAATGCCCCTCGCCAGGCGTTCTGGAGTGGTACGGCGACCCTCCTGCAGGTCACCCAAATGTTGCACCAGCACGCCACCGCCGAGCAGGTTGGCCAAGCGGGCCACAGACCTGCCATAAGCGATGGGATCCCGGAAGGGCTGGGTTAATGTGGTGCTTACCAAAAGGGCGAAATTGGTATTGGCGGTATGGCGGCCTGCGTAGCTATGACCGTTGACCGTGCTTACTAGGTCAGCGCCTCCGGTGGCCTCTATGTATGGTAACCTGGCCGTAGGGGCAAATGCAGAAAGTGCGAATACGGTCATCAAAGGAGCGGGAGAAGTGCTCCATCCTGGCCTCATAGAGCACCCTGATCAACTCTTCCAGCACCGCCGCCTGTAGCTCCACCCGCACCCCCAGATCCACTGGGTTGTCGTAGTGGGTCAAGCCCAGCCGAGAGGCCTCTTTCATGAGCCATTCCGCCCTTTCCCGCCCGGGGGCTACCATCAAGTAATCACAGGCATGCCTCTCGCCCCTATCGGTGTCCATATCCACTACCGGGCCATCGCTAGTAACGACTGCGGTAGCCGCCGCCCCCATCCGTATATTCAACCGAGAGGACAGGCGGTTGCGCATCCCTTGGAGGACGGAGCGGCAACGCTCGGTACCCACATGCCTCACCGGAGTAGGGATAAGGCGCAGGTTAACCAGAGCGGCCCTGCGGCGCAGTCCACCTCCGGCCCTACTCCGTAGAGCTGGTCTGAGGCACCCAGGCGCAGGTATACGTCATCCACATAGCTTATAAGGGATTCCGCTGCCGTCTGGCCGGTATAGTCGGCTAGGTGGCCCCCCACGGAGGTAGAAAGGGTAAGCTTGCCCCCGCTGAAGACCCCAGCGCCCCCGAGTCCACTTACAACATGGCAGGGGACACATGGGAGACAAACTTTAACCTTGCCCTCCTAGATGGGGCACAGGCGCTTTTCGATGTCGCGGCCCCGCTCCAGTAGGAGTATACTGAGGCCAGACCCTGCCATCTCCAAGGCGGCAAACAGCCCCCCGGGACCCCCTCCCACGATGATTACATCATATCGGGCAATGGTACAGGCGGTCTGCCTACTCCCGCCCCAATGCTTCCTGCCATTTCCGCAGGAGCTCCTGGTCAGTCACGAGCGAATAAGCTGCAGAGAAGGGGTCCACATCCCCCTTCGCCACCTGGTCTACATAGGACATCATCTTGCTATCCTGCTCCATTAGCTCTATCAAACGGCCGATAACGCGCTGCTCCACCGTCTGGATAAACTCCTGACGCCGCTGCCGCTGCCGTTTTCGGTCTAAATCATCGTCCTCATCCATGGCCTGGTGGTGGTTCTCAATGGCCTCAAGCAACTCTTCAATGCCAACATCGTTCACTGCCTGGGTGGAGAGCACCGGCACCTCCCAGGAGCCTTTCTGTGATGAATACAGCCGAAGCATGGCCATAAGCTCGGTCACCATATAGTTGGCCCCCTCGCGATCCGCCTTGTTGACCACGAAGATATCCGCAATCTCCAGCAGGCCGGCCTTGAGAGTCTGGATAGTGTCACCGGCCTCTGGCACTAGCACCACTACCACTGTATCCGCGGCCTCCATGATGTCCAGCTCGGTCTGACCCACCCCCACGGTCTCCACCAGAACAAAGTCCTTGCCGAAGGCATCCATGAGCTTCACCACCCCCCTGGTAGTATGAGGCAGCCCGCCGTGGCTACCTCTGGTAGCCATGCTGCGGATAAAGACCCCTTCATCTAGGTAGTGCTGCTGCATCCGGATGCGGTCCCCCAACACCGCCCCCCCGCTGAAAGGGCTGGTGGGATCCACCGCAATAACACCCACCGTGGCCCCCTTCTTTCGTATCTGGGCGGTGAGCTTATCCACCATGGTGCTCTTCCCGGCGCCGGGTGGCCCGGTAATACCAATGATATGGGCCTTTCCCAGATGCGGTTGAATGGCTTTCATTATCTGGGGGACCTCGGCGCTCTCCCGCTCTACCAAGGTGATAAGGCGGGCCAAGGGCTGCTGGCCCCCGGCCAGCATGCGTTCAACTAATTCCATATCCTTACTCCAACCAGTAATTCTATCATCGCCCTCCCAGCCCGTCAAAGGCGGGGCGGCCAAGGCACTAGAAAGCACCCTTCCCACCCCTCCCACTACCTTAGTTTGACTTTCCCTGGCGTATGCCTTAAAATTTCCCTCTTATTCAGAACAATCGGCTATTAATCAGGAGGATCATCACATGGCAACCGCAACCGACCTCAGGACACTGGAGGAAATCCGAGGAATTAACGCCGGCTTCCCCTACACCAAGCCCATCCAGGAGTGGAAGAAAAAGGGGGGGAAGGTATTTGCCTGGCAGTGCACCTATGTGCCGGAGGAGGTCATTGCGGCCGCCGGCATACTACCGGTGCGCATGACCGGTGACTCCCGCGAGCTGGAGCTGGAGGAGGCCAACGCCCACCTCTACATCAACACCTGTTCTTACTGCCGGTCATGCCTGGAACTGGCCTTGGACAACCAGTGGGACTTCCTTGACGGCTATGTATCGGCGGCCACCTGCGACGGCTCACGCCGCCTTGCCGATGTATGGCAGAACTATGTCACCGAAATACCGCTTATTTATGTACTCACCTCGCCCCGCAAGTTCACCGAAAGGGCACACATGCTCTACCTGGATGAGGTCCGGGAGATGAAGAGACTGGTGGAGGAGTTCTCCGGAGCCAAGATTACTGATGATTCTTTACGGGACGCCATAAAGCTATATAACCGTACCCGTCAGCTCCTGCACGACCTATACGACATGAAGAAGGCGGACAACCCTCCCGTGACTGGCGCCGAGACCCTGGAGATAATCAACGCCTCGTTCAGGATGCCTCGGGACCAGTACAACGACCTTTTGGTGAGGCTGCTGGACGAGCTGAAGGCCACAGGACGCCAGGTAACCGGCTCGGCCCGGCTCATGATTAGCGGCAGCCCCCTCAACAACCCCCAGTTCATCAAGACCATTGAAGACGAAGGGGCCATAGTGGTGGTGGACGAGCTATGCATGGGCACCCGCTACTGGTGGGACCAGGTGGACACCAACACCTACTCGGACCCCCTGGAGGCCATATCCCGCCGCTATCTCAACAACTTCCCCTGCGCCCGCATGGTGCCCTGCGACGCGCGGTTCGACAGGGTGTTGGATTTGGCCCGCGAGTACCGCGTAGAGGGAGTTGTGAGCCAGATAATCCGCTACTGTGTCCCATTTGCCCATGACCAGCCCTTGCTGCGGGAGAGGCTGGAGGCCACAAACGTACCTGTCTTGGAGCTTGACACCGAATACGGCCAGTCCGGCACCGGGCAAATTCGGACTAGGGCACAGGCCTTCATGGAAATGCTCACGGCCAAGAAGTAGGGGAACTACGCCATAGGCGTCAAACCCCTCATGGCTGAAATGGAATATTACCAGAGCCTCAGGAAGGCTACTGGAGGACGATCAGTGAAAGTCACGGTTCGGGATGATACCCGTTACAGGCAGCTTATACATGGCCTAGAGCATATGGCTGAGCACCGCCGCCGCCACCCTACGACCAAGAGCGATGCCCTCTACTACCAGTTACTGGCCCAATATTTCAACAACGCCCTGCACGCTGGTGAAGCGGGCAAGATGGTGGTAGCCAACACGGTCATGACCCCCAATGAGCTCCTGAACGCCATGGATATGGTCCCCCTCCACCTGGAGGGTCTGGCGGTTATCTCCGTGCCCGTCCTCAGGGACAGCGACCAGATGCTGAGCATGGCCAAGAGCTTCGGCCTGCCACCGGAGATGTGCTCCGCCCACCGAACCCAGATTGCAATGTCCCTCCAGGGCTCCGTACCCTGCGACGTGGTAGTAACCGGACACCATATCTGTGACGGTAGCTACAAGAGCGGCGAGACCCTCCGCCAGCTCTATGATGTCCCCGGCTTTGTCCTGGACCGGCCTTATCGCTACGGTGCCTCAGACACCATGTACTTTGCGCAGGAGCTGGAGGATATGGTTGGGTTCCTGGAAAGCGTATCGGGCCGCAAATTGGAACGGGATCGCCTATCCAAGTCTCTGATGTACTCCCGCAGAATGATGGAACTGCACAAGGAAATTTACCTTCTGCGCCGATCGATTCCTTGCCCTTCACCGAACCGGCAAGGCTCGCAGCTAATGTTTATCGGCTGGCTGTATACTGGCACCGCCGAGGGTGTGGAGTACTTTGAGACCGTCCTGGCGGAGCTCAAGGAGCGGGTGGCGATAGGATCGGGCTATGTTACCCAGGAGCGCCTCCGCCTGCTTACCGTCTTCCCCCCTCCCGCTCACAACTGGAAGCTGCTGGACTGGATGGAGCGGGAGCACGGTGCGGTGGTGGCCGCAGATCCCTACTGCTCCCACTGGGGGGATGTGGAGTGGGATGATTCTCAACCCTTCCTCACCTTGGCCCGGAAGTGGATGGCTTCACCCCTCAACAGACAGATGCACGGCCCTACCAAGCTGGGCTGGCTGCCGGATACGTTGGCCGATGCCCGGGACCACAAGGTGGACGGAGCTATATACTGGGCGCACATGGGCTGCACCCAGGGTTGTGCACCTATAAGACTCATCCGTGATGCTCTCCGAGAAGAGTTGGATATGCCGACTCTGGTGCTGGATATGGATGTGCTGGATCCCTCCGTTGCGCCTGAAGAGGAGTTGAAAGATAAGCTGGAGAGCTTCTTCGAAAGGTTGGAGGAGGCGTAATGAAAGTAGCCACCTACGATACCACCCGGTATCGGGATGTGGTGCAGACCCTGGAGTTCATCCTGGAGCACCGCCAGCACCGCCCCACCACCCGCTGCGATGAATTATACTATGACATGCTGGTAGACTACTTTCGGCAGCCGCTCAGGGCTGTGGATGGCGGCAAACCCCTGGTGGCCCATACCGCCTATATACCCAGCGAGGTATTCACCGCTATGGACTTGGTGCCGCTGCACCTGGAGAGTTTTTCAATCATATCCCCAACAGTACTCCGCAATTTTGAGGAGATGGCCAGCGTGGCCAAGGGCTTCGGTCTTACACCGGAGGTGTGTTCGGCCCACCGGGTGCAGGCAGCCTGGTTCGTACAGGGTTGGCTGCCGCGCCCCCAAGCGGTGGTGTGGAGCCAACAGCTATGCGACTCCATCAACCACTCTGGCTCCCTGCTTAAGGAGGCCTACGATGTTCCGGGCTACTTCCTAGACCGCCCTTACTACCTGGGAGAGCGGGAGGTGCAGTACTACACCCGCAATCTGGCAGAGATGGTGGAGTTCCTGGAGGTAACCACCGGGCACCACCTGGACCAGGACCGGCTGTGCCAGGCCCTGGCTCACACCCACCAGATAGCCCAGGCACAGCGGGAGATGTATGCCCTGTGCCGCCAAGTGCCCTGCCCTATGCCCAACCGGCTGGGGGACCAGATATTCAGCCTGTGCAACTGGCTTTACCTGGGCACACAGCAAGGGGTGGACTTCGCCCACCTCGCTTTGGAAGAGGTCCGCGAGCGTGTGGGAAAAGGGGTGGTGCCACAGGAGAACCTCCGCCTCATCTCCCTCTATCCACCACCCGCCTTCCACTGGAAGCTGCTGGACTGGATGGAGCGGGAGTTCGGGGCCGTCATCGTGGCCCGCCCTTATTGCCTTAATTGGGCGTCATGGGAGCCGGACTACTCCAACCCACTGGAGAGCCTGGCCCGTCGCTGCTTCGCCATCCCCATCAGTCGACATTTCCACGCCCCACTGATGGATGCCATGGTGCCGGATGCAGTCAACGATGCAATAAGCCACCACGCTGAGGGGGCCATATACTTTGCCATGATTAACTGCCGACAGGGGTGCGCCATGGTGCGTCCGGTGAAAGATGCCCTCTTGGACCGGGCGGGCATCCCTACAGTGATAGTGGATGTGGACACGCTGGACCCATCCTTCACATCCGAAGATGACATAAAAGACAAGCTAGAAAGCTTCTTTGAGGTATTGGCGGAACGCAAGGAAAATGTATTATAATGGCCAGATTTTCAGTTCTAAGGAGGTAGCCCGATGGCCGTAGCTGGAATAGATGTAGGTAGCCTAACCACCAAGGTGGTGGTGATGGATAACGGAAATATTCTGGGAAAGGTCGTAGACCTCAGCTCGGAAGAAGTAGAAATCAGCGCCAAGCGGGCACTGGAGGAGGCACTGAAGCAGGCGGGGCTAAAAAAGGAGGACCTGACCGGCATCGTAGCCACAGGCGCCGGGCGCAAGTCCATCAGCTTTGCTACCGGGCAGAAGACCACAATGTCCTGCCT
>JASLXN010000085.1 GCA_030740315.1 Dehalococcoidia bacterium
AGGCCAGCCGGGACTGTCTGCTCGGGGTGGAGCGTTCTGGCGTGGACGGGCTGTTTCTGGCCACAACCACCGCCCCTTTTGCCGAGAAAATGGCCTCCACTTTAGCCGCCACCGCATTGGATCTGCCTAGGTCAGGCCGCACCCTCGACTTCACTAACTCCTTGAGGGCTGGGACGGGGGCACTGCTGGCCGCTGCCGATGCCGTCAAGGCCGGTTCCTTGGGGTCCGTTTTGGTGGCGGCAGCTGATAGCCGTATGGCCCCTACCCAGGGGGAGTTGGAGCAGTTCCTGGGCGATGGCGGAGCCACTATACTGGTGGGCGACGGTGAGGTGATAGCCACTATTGAGGACAGCTACTCCGTGTCCCATGAACTAACCGATGTGTGGCGCATAGCCGGTGATGAGTTTCTGCATACCTGGGAGGACCGTTTTGCCTTGGACGAGGGCTACAACAAAATCATATCTGAGGCCGTTGCCATCATGCTGGACCGGCATAACCTGAACCCATCACAGGTGAACCGCGTCGCCTTCTACGGGCCTAATAGGAGGCGGCACCAGGAACTGGGCCGGCGGATGGGATTTGCCTCGGAGCAGCTGCAGGACTCTCTGCTATCACAGGTGGGTAATACGGGTGCCGCACTGCCACTGATGATGCTGGTCGCTGCCCTTGAGGAGTCTCGGCCCGGGGACACCCTGCTATTGGCGGGTTATGGCAACGGGTGCGATGTTCTGCTGCTGCGAGTAACCGATAACATCAGTAAGATGGCGCAGCGGCGGGGCATCCGGGGTTATCTGGCATCTCGGAAGCCCATTCCCAGCTACCAGAAGTACCTGTTGTGGAGGGGGCTGGTGCCCGTCGTCCCGGCATCCCGCCCAGACCGTGATGCTACATCAGCGACGGCAGTGTGGCGGGAGCAGCAGCAGAATCTTGCCCTGTACGGCTCTAGGTGCAAGCACTGCGGTGCTCAGCAGTTTCCCATCCAGCGCATCTGTGTTAAATGTCGTACAAAGGACGAATACGAAAAAGTCCGTCTAGTGGACAAAAAAGTGAATATCTTTACCTTCACTCAAGATAACCTGGCGGCAGCGGTGGATAGCCCTGTCATCGTCTCTGTAGTAGAGTTCGAGGGAGGGGGTAGGTCCGCCTTTGATATGACCGACCGTGACCCGGAGGAGGTTCAAGTAGGCATGCCGGTGGAGTTCACTTTCCGCAAACTCTATACAGAACGTGGCATACACAATTACTTCTGGAAGACCAGGCCGGTTCGGTAGGGCGAAGGAGACCTCTCAGCAAGACCGGGTCTGTTCTGTAATGTAAGATAGGTTAGGTAAGGAGGGAGCCATGGCGGAAAGCGTTAAGGACAAGGTTGCCATTGTGGGGATGGGTTGCACCAAATTCGGCGAGCACTGGGACAAGAGCGCTGATGACTTGATTGTGGATGCCGCCTATGAAGCCTTTGCTGATGCCGGCATAGGCCCTGAAGATGTCCAGGCGGCCTGGGTGGGCACCATGTTTAGTGGTGCCACCGGAATGACCATCTCTAAACCCCTCAAACTCCAGTACATACCTATCACCCGGACTGAAAACGGCTGTGCTACCGGCTCTGAAGCCGTGAGGAACGCCGCCTATGCGGTGGCGGCTGGCGTGTACGATGTTGTCTTGGCTTTGGGATATGAGAAACTCAAGGACACGGGCTACAGCGGCCTGGCCATCCCTTCCGGGGGCGGTCTCACTGATACCGCTGCGGGGGTCCAGCCCACCACTACCGCTCCCGGCATGTTTGCCGTTATGGCCACCCGTTACTTTGCCCGCTACGGCCTGTCCCCTGAGGAGGGCAAGAAGATGCTGGGGATGATTTCCATCAAGAGCCACCACAACGGTACTCTTAACCCCAAGGCCCATTACCAGCGGGAGATAAACTTGGAGCAGGTGATGAATGCACCCATTATCGCTTGGCCGTTGGGCCTTTTTGACTGCTGTGGTGTGAGCGATGGGGCGGCGGCGGCTATCCTGTGCCGGGCGGACTTGGCCCATAGCTTCCGCCCTGACCCCATACGCATAAAGGCGCTCCAGATTTGCGTGGGGGGCGAGAACCGCTTCAGGGACGACTATGACTATACCCATGTTGAGGAGATATATCGCTCCGGTATGGGTGCCTATCAGGAGGCAGGGATTACCAACCCCCGCGAGGAAATCAGCATGGCCGAGGTGCACGACTGTTTCTCCATCACCGAGGCCATATTCATGGAGGACCTGCAGTTCAGCCCCCGTGGCCGAGTGAAGGACGATATAGACTCCGGTTTATTCACTCTGGAGGGCGGCCTACCGGTCCAGCCAGATGGTGGACTGAAGTGCTTTGGACACCCCATCGGTGCTAGCGGCGTGAGGATGCTCTATGAGATGTACCTGCAACTCCAGGGCCGTGCGGGGCAACGCCAGCTACGGGATCCCCAGTTAGGGCTTACCAGCAACCTGGGAGGTGAACCACCCGGCTGTGCTATCAGCACTATTATTGTGGGGCGTTAGGTGGCATCACAGAAGCTTAATAGAATGGGGCGCTGTTTGCCGGTATGTGGAATCTGACACAGATGTGCCGGGTACCATTTCGGTGTTGGGTAGTGGTGGTGTGCGTGAACGGTCTTGTATAAGCGTCCCGGGGACACCGGGGTTGCACCTGGATTTACCCCATGCTAAAATATCCGAGTTTGTGATATGCCTGTAAGCACTATGAAGGTAATATCTGGCACCGCTAAAGGGCTGCGGCTGAAGGCGCCCCGCTCTGCCCGTCCCACCACATCTCTAGTGCGTGGGGCCGTATTCAGTATGCTGGGCAGTGTGGAGGGGTGCCGTGTGCTGGACCTGTATGCCGGCTCTGGCGCATTGGGCGTTGAGGCACTTAGCCGTGGGGCGGAGCATGCTGATTTTGTAGACCAGGATGCCGGTAGCTGTGCCGCCATCCGTCACAATTTACAGTATTCCGGCTTGGAAGGACAGTCCGTAGTGCGGTGCACGCCGGCAGACCGGGCGCTGCGGTCTCTGGAGGCTGAGTACGATCTGGTCTTTGTAGATCCTCCCTATGCTGCTCCCGGCCTTGAGGAGTTGCTGGGCCAGATGGCCGCCTCGCCTCTGCTGGCCCCCAGGGCGGTTGTTGTGGCATTTCACTCCACGCGCTCGTCATTACCCTCCCGGTATGATGGGCTTGGTTTGCTGAAGGAACGCCGGCATGGCGATACCACCGTGTCAATTTACCGTAAGGGGGAGACCCGTTGACTGTTGCCGTCTATCCTGGCAGCTTTGACCCTGTAACCTTGGGGCACTTGGACATAGCCCGCAGGGCCGCATCTCTCTTTGAGAGTGTTATTGTGGCCGTATATGATTTGCCGCCTAAGAACCTTATGTTCAACACCGAGGAGCGCGTGGCCCTTTTTCAGGATGCGGCCTCATCCATACCCAATGTGGAGGTGGTGAGCTTCCACGGGTTGGTTGTGGAGTTCGCTCGGAAGGTGGGTGCCAGGGCTATTGTACGTGGGCTGAGGATGGGTTCCGATTTTGAGCGTGAGTTCGAGATGGCCCTAATGAACCGGAACATGGCCCCCGAGGTAGAGGTAGTGTCCCTTATGACCCGTATTGAGTACCAGTTCCTGAGCTCCAGCTTGCTTAAGGAGGTGGCCCGTTTGCGGGGCTACTATACCAATCTGGTGCCTGAAAATGTTTTAGAGGCTCTTCAGGAAAAGTTACCTTTGCGGGAACAATATTTGGCCAGCCAAGGAGGTTAGCATGGCTTATCAAATCACCAGTGACTGTATTAACTGCGGCGCGTGTGAACCGGAGTGCCCTAATGTGGCCATCACCGAGGGCGACCCGGCCTATGTGATTGACCCGGACCAGTGCACCCAGTGCGTTGGGCACTATGATTCTTCGCGATGTGCCGAGGTGTGCCCTGTGGATGCCTGCATGCCTGACCACGCCCACGCGGAAAACAATGACCAGCTAATAGAGAAATTCAAAAAACTGAATCCGGGCAAAGAACCCAAGCTTTTCAATTAGCAAAAAGCCACATTGCGCCCTTCCGGTCACCTATGCCTTCGGACAGAGGGGACTTTGCTACACCTTTGAACTATCCTGGCCTGTTCAGCAGGAAGGCCAGCAGCCCTTTCAACAGGAACTGTAGAAGCACGATGGCGGCGAAAGGGACAAGGTCCAGCATACCGGTTCGGGGGATGAAGCGGCGTACTGGAGCCAGGAAAGGCTCGGTGACCCGGGTGAGGAACACCGATATGGGGTTCTTGGGGGACACGGCGAACCAGGAGAGGATGGCCCGTGCGATTATGGCCCAGGTGAGCAGGTCTATCACCCGCGATAGCAAATTGAATAAATCTGTCACAGTCTATTGCCGCCTTTGTAATACAGATTTCAACTGAGCCAAATTCTAAAGGTGTGGCTTGGCTTTGTCAATGATTGGAAGGCGTTCACCCTTTTCAGCTAGTTTCGCTGAAGCTGAATTTCCCTTCATGAGACGACAGAAGGCTGTAGATGGGCGTATGTACACATCGGTGATACAATATATTGCCGTCCCCTGTAAATTGCAGTAGTGTATTGGTGGCTTATTAAGAACAAAGACCTCCCTGAGCATGCTGGGTAATAGCGGCTTTGGTGACTGTGTGGGCAACTTCAACAGGATTCGGTGTCAGTGGGTGTTTCTGCGGAATGATGGAGGCGTGATATGGAAGGCTTAAAGGAAGAAATAGCGGCTATCGCAATGCGGATGGGCATAGACAAAGTGGGATTTGCCTCTAAAGAGAGCTTGAGGGATGCCCCGCCATCCGGTGATATGGGGCACATACTGGGCAGCGCCAGGTCCGCCGTGTCACTGGCGGTAGCCTTGGACAAGACCGCAATACGGGCCTTTTTGAGTAAAGAGGACCAGCAGGCCCATGTCGAAGACCACAGGCAGTCCTATATCAGATTGAGAAAGGCAGAGGAGGCTATCCAAAAGCTGCTGGTGGACAAGGGTTATCAGGCGGTGGGCCACTACCCCAACTTTGACTACAGAAAAGACCAGCCGTTTTTAACATTAGCCCCTTTCTTGTCCCATAGATATGTCGCTGTAGCTGCGGGCATCGGCTGGCTTGGTTGGAGTGGGAACCTCATCACACCAGAGTACGGGGCGACAGTGTCCTTATCGTCTGTAGTAACCTCCGCCGAGCTAGAGCCGGATGCACTGGCCGAGGGGGACATATGTGAAAACTGCCGTCTGTGTGCCGCCACATGCCCTAGCCATTTCATATCCCAAAAGGATGGAATAATAGTTAACATAGCAGGTCGCGCATATGCGCATAACAAGAAGGCTCACAACTTGCGCTGTCTTGCAACCTGTGGTGGGGCGAACGGAATGGGAAGCCCCGAAGCCAAATGGTCAACCTGGTCATACAAGGTGCTCGATCTCCCGGCACCGGAGGGTGGGGATGAGGCGTTTGTACAAAGCGTTGTTGAGCAGAGTAAGGATCCGGCTAACCGCTTGCTCAGGGCAACACTTAACGCGGAAAGGGTAGAAATGCGTGGCTGGGAGGGGTTTGAGCGGTTTTGGAATACGGTGCCGCTCACCTGTGGAAGCTGTATGCTGATTTGCTGGCCGAATATGAAGGACAAGCAGGATAACTACAACTTGCTCACTACATCGGGCAGAGTTGTAAAGACCGATAATGGGCTAAAGGTGATAAAAGGATAGCGGGCCGGGTTCAGAAAAGCTGCTCCAAGCTCTGAATCAGCTAATCCCGGCTGGACTCAGGCAGGAGAGAATTTGCGCAAGATGGATTGGGATCCCATGCATCTGGCATTTCGCTTGGCGCAGCGGATGTGGTGGGGTAGGATATAGCAAAACAGGCAGGAGGTACCATGACCGCCAAGTATTTTGATGAGCTCAAAGAAGGGGACCAGTTCCACAGCACCCGGCGCACCATGACGGAGGCCGCCATCGTCCTCTTTACCTCGTTGGCCGGCCTCTTCAACCCGCTGTTTGTGGATGAGGTGTTTGCTAAAGAAAAAGGTTTCGGCACCCGGATAGCGCCCGGACCCCTCACTATGACATTTGCCCTGGGTCTAACCGAGGAGCTGGTGGACGGCACCGCTATGGCCGCTCTGGGCATAAACAACGCCAAGTTTCTGTCCCCTGTATACCCCGGCGATACTATCTCGGCGCGTACCACGGTGGTGGAGTCTCGTCCCAGTACATCCAGGCCGGATATGGGGGTGGTCACCCTGCGTCATGAGGTAAGCAACCAGGATGGACAGGGAGTGTGTACTTTTGAGCGCACTCTGCTGATGTACAAAAAGCCCACTGGGTAGGGCATGAGAAGAGGGGAATGCCACAGGTTAGCGCGCTATACGATGGGGTGTTTGCGGAGATAACCGGGTGTCACGGGGAGGCTATGGGTTTCGCAGGGGCCAGCGTGGCTGATCTGGTGGCGGCCCTGATTGCCCGGCACGGCCAGCCCTTTCGGGAGGCGGTGGTGAATCAGGATACCGGCGATGTGACGGTCACTGCATCCATACTGGTTAACGGCGGTCGGATGGGGTTGAGTGACCCCCTGGCAGATGGAGACGAGGTTACTTTTTTGATGCCATTCCCCGGAGGATAGCCCAGAGTATTAGGAGGTGCTATGACGGCAGATATCGGAAAACACATATTTCATTC
>JASLXN010000086.1 GCA_030740315.1 Dehalococcoidia bacterium
CTATATCAATAGAAAAGAGATTCGAGTGAAAGGCTCCCAGGGGTGGAGCCCGGAGGAGGTTAGACAGGCTCTGGAGATGGTGGCCCGCGGCGCAGTTGACCACAGGCCGTTAATCAGCCACCGCTTTCCACTGGAGAGGATGCGGGATGCCTTTGAGGTTCAGACTGAGCCACAGGGCTCCATAAAAGTCCTGATGGAGCCTGACCCCCGGTAAAAGGCTGCTTTCATGGGCTTGGGCAATAGGCCGTTGGTAGGCCGGGCGGGCGCTTCCGAGTGGTGATGCCGCACATTGGCTCGTAGCTGTGTAAATGACTACGACTACTGTGCGGACTTCTGGCCTGATTCTAGGCCGGCCTGGAAGGCATGGCTGTTCAACTCTCTGGCGCGGCTGCCGGCGGGGAAACGCTGGCCAATCTGAGCCTCTACTAGCTCTGGGGGCAGGGCATCCGTTAGACCCAAATAGGCACCGAGCAGGATGAAATTGGCACACTGGGGGCCACCCAGACCCATGGCCATCTCAGTTGCCGGTAACCTTACTATGCGGATGTCCGTTCGCCCCACGGGGGGCAGTCCGGCGCTCTCACAAAGCAATATGCCACCGGGCATTACCCTTACAAGGAAGTCCTGCAACTGTGAAGGCTCAAAAATGATGACACATCCGGCCCGGGATACCATCGGAGAGGCGATATGGCGGTCAGAGAGAACCACGGTGCACTCGCTGGGGCCGCTGCGCATCAGCGTGTAGTAGGTGGGGCTCCAGGTGACGGAGGTGTAGTGTTCCATAGCGGCATAGGCCAGTAGTTGTCCTGCCAGCAGCACACCTTTTCCGCCGATGCCGGCCATTATTACCTCGTGCTTGCCATTGCCGTTCATATCAGGTCTTGAACTCGCCGATGGGATAGGCAGGAATCATCTCCTCTTCAATGCGTTTTAGGGATTCCAAGGGATTGAGTTTCCAATTGGGGGGACAAGCAGACAGGAACTCCACAAAAGTCATCCCCGCGCCCTCCATCTGCCTTGTCAGGGCCTGCTTGAAGAACTTCTTGGTCTTCTGATAGTTGGCCGGAGTGTTCACCGCTCCCCGTGCGGCGTAGGCCACACCGTCAAGCGTGGCAAGCATCTCGGGCACCAGTGCCGGCAGTCCGTTGAGGCGCTCCCGGCCGGTGGGGGTGGTAGTGGTGATCTGGCCAGGAAGGGAGGTGGGGGCCATCTGGCCGCCGGTGGTGCCATATACTGTGTTGTTGACCATGCATACCGTGATATTCTCCGCTCTCATGGCGGCGTTTATCAGTGAACCGGCGCCAATAGCAATGGTATCGCCATCGCCCTGGATGGTGAACACCACGGGCCTGTAGAACAGTGCTCGTTTGAGGCCCGTGGCCACATCCGGCGCCCGACCGTGTGCCACGCAGATAACGGAGTCCATTTCCATGCCTAAGGAGAGAAACCCCGCGCAGGTAACGCCACTGATGCAGACGGTGTTGTCCCGAATTCCCATCTCGTCCACCGCCTCCAGCATAAGACGGCCAATGGTGCCATCGTGGCAGCCTGGGCAAAAGGCAGCTTCCACCCCTTCTCTCCAGATAACAGGTGTGCCGCTAACCCGCTGCCGTTCCACGGTTCTCCTCCTGGTCCATTATATCCTTTATACGTTGGAATACAGTTTCGGGAAGAATCATTCCTGAGGCGGTCTTCATGTGACGTGAGAGCATGTTCAGCAGGTGAACGGGGGTCTTGCCGTAGGTGCTCAGCCTCACATCGTCAACCATCTGGCCCAGGCTGTCCTCCACCACCAGAAAACTGGCTCCCCTATCTGCGGCCTCGGCAAGCGGTTGGGAGGGGAAAGGCCACACGGTCATTGGTCGCAGCAGTCCTACCGCGAGCCCCTCTTCACGTGCCCAGTCTACAGCCTCCTGTGACACCCGGGCGCAGTATCCGTAAGCTACCAGCACCAGGCTGGCGTCCTCCGTGTGATAGCTCTCGTAGCGGACCTCTGACTCCATATCGCGGAACTTGCCGTCCAAGGCCTCTACGAAGTCCAGGTAAGAAGGATGTCTCTCCATGAATATCAGCCCAGTGTTGCAAGCCACGGCATGACGGCGTTTGTCGCCATGGGCGCCCATCCCTACTACTGCCCAGTCCTTGGGGGCCAGAGTGCCGAAGTCAAATGTCTTTAGCTCTAGTGGCTCCATTAGCTGGCCCAACAGGCCGTCGGTCAGTAGCACCACCGGGTTGAGGTACTTGTCTGCAATATGAAAGGCAAGCTGGATAAAGTCATGGTTCTCCTGGACAGTGGCAGGTGTCAGCACTACATTCTTGTAACCGCCGTTACCACCCCCCCGTGTAGCGGATAGATAGTCCATCTGGGCGTGCTGTGTGGTGCCCTGTCCCGGGCCGCCCCGCTGCACCAGGCTGATAACGCAGGGCAGTTCAGCATTTACCATGTGGGAGATGGTCTCCTGCATCAGAGCCCACCCTGGAGAGGAAGTAGAGGTCATCACCCTGACTCCGGTGGCCGCTGCTCCTAAAACCATGTTGATAGAACCGGTCTCACATTGCCCCTGAAGGAAGATGCCCTCTCTCTGGGGAAGCTCTTTGGCGAACCATTCGGTGATTTCGTTTTGGGGGGTAATAGGATAGCCGAAGAAGTGTCGGCACCCGGCGGCTACTGCTCCCCAGCCTATGGCGGCGTTGCCTTGGGCCAGCATTCTTTGTGGCATATGTCCATCCTTAGGGTTCGGCGTAGTATCGGAGTGCTTCCCATAATCGTAATCCTGGCTGGCGCCCCTTGTCAACTTGCTTTCGTGGAGGATTGTCTTTCGAGCACCAGCTTTCTCCCCCACCCGCTCGAGGTTCATCTTTGGGGAGAGATGCCGCCCTCCGATAATGCCTCGCCTATCCTAGTCTGATGAGCAAAATGCTATAGGACAGCTCACATGGGGTGAGGAGGTACGCCCACGAAGCTATCGGCCCCCCCAAAGTTTCATGGCAAAGAATAGCTGGCAAACACCTTTCGGAATACCCGGACTTGGACACCGGACACGATGTCGTTATACTGGGGTGGATGATTTTCAAGGGAAAAAAGGAGGGAATATGACGGTTAGGCTGCATGCCATTAGAGTTGGTGTGGTGGAGATGGACCGCAGTGTGTTCTTGCCCGCAACCTCCAAAGGAGTCCGAATAGATGTCCCGGCGCTGGTATTCGTCATCCAGCACCCCCAAGGCAATGTGGTGGTGGATACAGGTATAGACCCCCAGGTCTATGCCGACCCGGTAAAATACTGGGGTGGTCTGGCCCGGACACTAGTGCCCAAGGGCGCTGAGGGTGACGGCCTGCTGCCCGCGCTGAAAGAGGCAGGGTTTTCTCCAGGGGACATAAAGTGGGTGGTGAACACTCATCTACACATGGACCACGCTGGGTGTAACCGGTTTCTTCCTCAGGCTACCTTCGTGGTTCACAGAGAGGAGATTAAGATAGCCCCAGAGATGGACGGCAATGGCTATTATCGCAGTGACTGGGACTATCCCCTTAACTACCGCCCAGTGGAAGAGGAGATCGACCTCTTCGGCGACAACCTGGTCAGGCTGGTGCCCTTGCCCGGGCACACCCCTGGCTCCATGGGGCTGATGCTGAAGATGTCCGGTGGGATAGTGGTGCTATCAGGTGACTCCTGTCCACTAGCCGAGAACCTAGACGGCCGGATTGTGGCCCGCACGGACAAAGACCCAGAGACCAGCCTACGCACTATGGAGTGGTTGGCGGCTCGCCAACAGGAGGGTGCCTGTGTGATATTCGGGCATGACTCCGGTCAATGGCCCGTGTTGCCTGTGGAATTCACACCCAGTTGAGCGAGGAGGCCTTGTGATCATAGAGAGCGTAGACAACGGGTTTCTGAATGTATGCCGGGAAGACGGCATCGCCACCGTCACTGTGAACCGGCCTGAGAGCCGTAACGCAATGACACCTGCTATGTGGCGGGATATGGCTCCGGTAATGGAGAGTCTGGGCAAGGAAAATGAAGTGAGAGTGATTGTGCTGCGTGGCGAGGGCAGTGGGTTTGTCTCTGGGGCCGACATCCGTGAATTCGAGGGTATAGCCGGTAATCTGGATGCCGCCCGTGACCATGTGCGCTGCGTGGAAGGTGCTATGGAGGCAATATCCGAAGTGAGACAGCCCGTAATAGCCATGGTCAACGGCCATGCCATCGGCGGCGGCTGCGAACTGGCCATGGCTTGTGACCTTCGCTATGCCATCCGGGGAGCGAAATTCGGTATACCCGCCTGCCGCCTGGGCGTGGTTATAAGCTTTCAAAACACTCAGCGCCTGATGCAGTTAGTGGGCCCGGCCTATGCACAGGAGATGCTTATGACGGGAAATGTAATCGAGGCAGACGAGGCAGGGCGCATCGGCCTGGTCATGTGCCGACTTGCACCGCTGACCATCCAGGTTGCCAAGGTGCATATACGAAGGGCCCTGTTAGGCCCTCCGCTCTCCAGCCCCAAGGAGGGGACAGCATTCTCCATAAACGCCTATCTCAGCAAGGACTTCAAAGAGGGTTACACGGCGTTCCTGGAGAAACGGATGCCAAACTTTAAAGGGGAGTCGGTCAAGTGACTTCAGAGCCGGAGCTGAGGGGCAAATTGGGGATACCACTTCAGCAGGTGTGGGGCTTGCCCTGCCAAAGCTTCAAGGTGCAGCAAGCGGTAACCATATATTTTGGGATGGGTTTGGTGCTCCACGAGGCGTAGACGCCCGGCTAGCCGGAGGCGACGGCGCCGGGAGGCCCGCTGGGCCAGAGAGAAAGGACAGCCCACCAGGATGCCGTGGTGGTTGCTGGGGCTGCTGGGGATGATAGTCCTTGCCTTCGGCTTGGCCAGGGCATTGCGATGAACTCCAGCGGAGAAAAGGTGATGGCACCCCAGGTCTGTCACCTTGCTTCACTCCCCCTCCGTAGGCTTGATGCCTTTCAAGAGGCTTGAAGAGTGAAGGCAACAGTGGTAGAAAGAGGGGGGAAGGGGTGCACAATGAAAAGGTTACATGTCGTCCTCTTGCTGCTCACAACAGTGATTGCCATTAGTTGTAAAGGGCCGGAGGGCCCGTCCGGCCTGCAGGGTGGAAGGGGTCTGACCGGTCAAGAGGGACCAGCGGGACCAGCGGGCACAGCGCTAGATGAAGTGCAACTGATTGCGCTCATAGAAGGGGTGATCTCCGAACGCGAAGACGGACTGAGAGGGCCTGAGGGGCCTACCGGCCCCCAGGGGATTCAGGGCGTCTCCGGGCTACAAGGGCCAACCGGGCCGCAGGGGAAGACGGGGCCTCAAGGACTAACAGGCGAGAAGGGTGATTTCGGCCCCATGGGGTTGAAGGGATCCCATGGACTGCAAGGACCCAAAGGCGATCGCGGGCCGGCTGGGGAGAGGGGGCTTATAGGGGCTACCGGCCTGCGGGGGCCACAGGGACTGCAAGGCCCGAGCGGCCTCACAGGGCCTCAAGGCCCAACTGGTTCGCTCGGGCCGGCCGGGAATGAATATTGGGCCGAGCTTATCGTGCTTGGCGAGGCGATGTTCTCACAGGCGACGGACGGAGGGTTGGTTGTCTCTTACTCGTTGCAGTCCCGGGTCGAGCAAGGGCGTCAAATATGGATTTACGGCGCTGGCTTCCAGAATGCCGAAGCGGTTAACCTCTTTCTGGACGGAGAGCTTTTGGCCTCTGTGGTAGCCGATACCGCCGGTGTCTTTGAACTCAGCCGCTTGGTGCCACTCACTACCAGGGCCTCTTTCCTCCATAGTGTAAACGCACTTGGCTCAGGTGGCTCAAGGGCTGCCTACCCAATTTACGTCACCTCCCAGGACTCCGAATTGTGACATGGCGGTGCCATATCATAGATGCCTGACCCCCATACACCTCACCTGCTACGGGCCGGTACATGAGGCCCCGTCCGCTAGTTTGAGATGGTATCACTTCCCTTTGAACACCGGCTTCCTCTTCTCCATCCATGCGGCAATCGCCTCTTTATGATCCTCCGTGTGGACTAGGTGGTATTGCATCCGCATGGCGTAATGCAACGACATATCCATGCTCATCCCCAAGGCCTCGTTCAGTGCCTTCTTAATTACTCCGATAGCTACCGGCCCTTCCGCTAACTTTTTTGCCAGTGACTGTGCGGCTGACAACATCTCACCCGATGGCGCTACCATATCAACTAGGCCCATTCGCTCAGCATCCTGTGCTGTAACGGTATCCCCTGTGAACGACATGAGCTTGGCCTTTCCCATTCCTATCAAGCGCGGCAGCACATAGACGCTCATTTCAGGCATGAGGCCCATCCTCACAAAAGCCTCACCCATTTTGGCATCATCTGCGGCAACCCGTATATCGCAGGACAACGCAAGCTCCAGTCCCGCCCCCACCGCATAACCGTTGATAGCCGCAATTATCGGTTTCTCCATTTCGTGGGCCGCCTTGTACATTTTGACAGCTTGGTCCACATAGGCGTTGAACTCAACCGGACTCTTATCCTTGAGGGGGACTATGTCTTTCATCACATCACCACCGGCGCTAAAAGACCGTCCGGCACCGGTAATAACAGCGGCCCTGACCGTGTCATCAGCAGCCACCTTGTTCAAAACTTCTGTGATTTCATCAATCAGTTCGGGGCTTAACGCATTCAGCTTTTCGG
>JASLXN010000087.1 GCA_030740315.1 Dehalococcoidia bacterium
GGGCACTATAACCCACCTGCCCCACGCACTGCTGGCCTTCGGTTCACCGGAGCAGAAGCGGCACCTGCTGCCCGCTATTTGCCGGGGGGAGCTGAGGCTGTTCCTGGGATACAGCGAGCCCGATGCCGGTTCCGACTTGGCAACTCTTCAGACTAGGGCGGTGCGCTACGGCGATGGGTTTCGCATCAACGGCAATAAGCTCTATGCAAGCGAGGCTCACTTAGCGGACTACGGCTGGGTGGCCGCCCGCACCAGCCAGGGCACCAGTCGCCACCACGGCATCTCCCTGTTCTTGGTGGACATGAAAAGCCCCGGGGTCTCCGTGACCTCCCACCATACCCTAGCCGGTTGGTACCACCCTGAGGTCTTTTTTGAGGATGTGTATGTTCCAGCCGATGCCCTGATAGGGGAAATAGGTGGGGCCTGGAAGCACATCATGTACGCTTTGGACTACGAGAGGCTATTCCTGTCCAGCCCCGGCTCCGTAACCCGTAGCCTCCATCGCCTGCTGGACTGTTGCCGCCAGGGCACTCGTGCCCCTATGGCGGATCCGGTTGTGGCCCACCGGCTGGCGGAGCTTTCGGTAGAGGTGGAGGGCACTCGCCTGCTCTACTACTGGGCGGCCTCCGGCTGCGCTCGGGGGGAGCACCCGCTGCCTCAGGCCTCCTTGGCCCTACTAGTAAAGCGGGAGACGGCCCGCCGCATTGACCGCGCCACGGTGGAGATACTGGGTGAATATGCCCAGCTCCGTCCTGGCTCCCCGTGGGCACCCGCGGGAGGGGAGGCGGAGCACGAGTATCGTGAGAACCTCTACTTCCAGTTCGCCGCCGGGGGCTTCGATATCACCCGCAATGTGGTGGCCGCACGGGGGCTGGGACTGCCCCGGACGCCCTGAGATGGAGATTACCCTTAACGCCGCCCAGGAGATGCTCAGGGCCTCCGCCAGGAACTTCCTACAGAGGGAGTGTCCGCCACCCGTGGTACGGGCCGCCGAGGAGGACATCCGGGGATACCCAGCGGAGCTGTGGGAGAAGATAGCCGCCCTGGGCTGGCCGGGGCTGCTGGTGCCGGCGGGGTACGGCGGATCCGGGGCCACACTGCTGGAGGCGGCCCTGCTGCTGGAGGAGGCGGGACGTGCCGCCCTGCCCGGCCCCCTGCTCCCGGCACTTTTCTCTACTCTGCTTTTGAATGAGGTGGGCGATGCTTTTTTACAGGAGCGGCTACTGCCGTCCTTGGCCAGAGGCGAGCTCGTCGTATGTCCCGCCCTTGTAGGGGCGGAGCCGTCACCCATGCGGGCCGAATCCCACGGTACGGGTTACAAACTTTGGGGCACAAAGCTATTCGTGCCGCACGCAGATACGGCAGACTGCCTGATAGTATCCGCCGAATCACCTCACGGGGAAGGTCTTTTCCTGGTTTATCTGCCGGCCGGTGGCCTGGGCTGCGCCCCGCTGTCCACCACCGCCCGGGACCACCAATTTGAGGTGAAGCTGGAAGGGGTGGACGCCGAGCCGCTGAGTGAGGGGATGACGTTGGGCCGTGCGGTGGACGGGGGCACCGTGCTCTACTGCGCCCAGACCGTAGGCTGTATGCAGGCGGCCCTGGAACTCACAGTGGACTACTCCCGGCAGCGCCACCAGTTCGGCCGTCCGCTGGGCAGCTTCCAGGCGGTGCACCATCACCTGGCGGATATGTACAGTGACCTGCAGGTAGCCCGGCTGCTTACCTACCAGGCCGCATGGCGGCTGGCTGCCGGATTGGAGGCGGAGCGGGAGGTATCCATGGCCCGGGTGAAGGTCAGCACTGTAGCCCCATTCGTCACTTCCTTGGCCCACCAGATCCACGGTGGCGTCGGCTACTATACTGAGTACCCTCTGGAGATTTACTACCGGAGGGCATTGGCCGGTGCCGTGGCTCTGGGTGGTGTTCTGGAGCACAGGGAGCGTATGGCACGCTATTTGGCGGAGAAAAGGGAGGAGCATTGAGCACGCAGAAGCTGTTTTTTGAAGATGTGGAAGTGGGCCAGGATCTGCCGCCGCTACGCAAGGAGGTAGACCGAGCGCACATGATGATGTACGGGGCCGCCACTTGGGACTTCATCCGCCTGCACTACGATGAAAGCTATGTCCGTGAGAAGGGCTTCCCCTCTCCAGTGGTGGACGGCCAGATGTTCGGCGGCTATTTGGCCCAGCTTGTCATGGACTGGGCTGGCCCCGATGCCTTTCTCAAATCATTGTCCTTCGATAACCGGGTTCCCGCTTTTGCCGGAGACACGCTCACTTGCAAGGGCGCGGTGGCCGCCAGGTACCGCTCCGGCGTTGAGCATATGGTAGAGTGCCGTGTGTGGGTGGAGAACCAGCGGGGGGAGCGGGTGGTGGGCCAGGCTTCAGCCGCAGTGGCTTTGCCGTCCAAAGGGGAGTAGTCACTATGTCGCTACCTTGTGGTGTGGGGTGGTGCGCCGTCGCGTGAGGACGGGGGGCTCGTAGGGTCGGGGCAAGCCCTGCCACAAACTGCGGCAATCAGGCCCCTAACGTGTTGGGGGTTCCAGGGGGCGGAGTCCCCTCGAAAACAGTATCCGGGTGGGTGAGGTGGGTGGGAAAGAATGGCGGTTAACCCCCGCGCAAGGAGATACGATTAGCAGAGGCAAGTCCTCCTACGAAAAGGAGACCAGTCGGATGGCAACGAATGGGCACGCCATCGATGCGCTCGCTGCACTGGATGGGACTGTGAGGGGCGCACTCGCATATTTTGAAGCTATGGATCCAACGCCCAAGGCCAGTTCTGGCGCATGGGGAGTCTGGGAAGTGTTGAGCCATTTCTCGTTCTGGCACGAGGTCACCATTGAGGGTATGCAGTCTGTGGCTAAAGGCGGCAGCCGTCTGAGGCTGCAGGCTGCCGCAGATGAACTGAACGCTGATGCGATAGCCAGACATCAGGGGATGAGCCTGCTTGACCTGACGGAGCGCCTTCGGCTGCTGCATGAGGAGCTACGGCGTGCAGTGCAAAGCCTCCCAGACATGGATGTCCCGGTAATGATGCGGGTGGACGGCACCTTGCTATCGGGGCGGCAACGCCTGGAGGCAATTGGCCGGCACTGGGCACAGCACATGGCAGAGTTGGAGGCGGCCCGGCAGCCCTGAATTCGATAGTACTTGGAATAGTCACTACTCGCCCAAGCTTAGGGGGTGGGTGGATAGGAGTGAAAAACCTCCTTCCTGCCGCCAGTGGGCGGCCCGCAGAGCTTAGTGATTTAATACACTAATGGTTGACATCCCTGATTCTTGTGGCGCATAATTGCATAGCGATTATGGTGGAGGCATAGAATGGCATCGGTGTTAGACAGGCTGGCTCCCATAGTCCAAGACCCCTATTTACCGGCCCGCGAGGCCAAGGCCAAAGGAACACCTGTGGTGGCCATAAGCCCCATGCACTTCCCCGAGGAGTTGATACATGCGGCCGGGGCGCTACCGGTGCTTCTCCAGGAGAGCAATGAGCCGGTAACGGAGGGTTTCGGGCATATTTACCCCTTCTACTGCGGCTTCTCCCGCAGCAATGTGGACTGGGCGGTGAAGGGCAAGCTGGGGCTGTTTGACGCTGTGGTCATCTCCGATGTCTGCCTTCAACTGCGCCACATGGGCCACATTATGCGCCGCAACATGCCTAGGACCCCGTTCTTGTACATCCAGTGGCCCTTGGAGGCCAGTGTGGACCGCTGGCTGTCTTTTTCGGTGGACCAGCTCGGCCGCCTGAGGACAAAGCTGGAGCAGATTACGGGCAACGCAATCACCGATGATGCCCTTCAGAACAGTATCGCCCTTTTCAACCGCCACCGTGACTTGCTCCAGCGCGCGTATGACATCCGGCAGCAGAAGCCGGGGGTGCTACGGGCCAAGGACATGGTGAATGTGGTGCTGACGGGGATGGTCATGCCTAAAGAAGAGCATATCTCCCTGTTGGAGGAGCTTATTCCGGAGCTGGAGAAGAAGGGGGCCTCCTCTGACAGCAAAGTGAGGCTATTTACCTCCGGGCACCTCTGCCAGGCGGTAAAGACGGACATTCTGGACCTGATGGAAGACTTGGGTGGAGTGGTGGTGGGGGACGATATGTACACCGGTCAACGCTATTTCGCCACCCAGATGCCAACAGATGTTCCGCCTATGGAGTCCATGGCGCGCCGCTACCTGGAGCTCAAGGTGCCCTGCCCCACCCGGTATGATCCCAAGCAGGAGTGGGGCCATTATGTGTCCCAGGCTTCTCCCCAGTCTGGTGCCAAGGGGCTGGTGACCATGGTGGTCAAATTCTGTGAGCCTCACATGATTTACTACCCCTTCCTCCGGGATGTGCTGAACGGGGCCGGGGTGCCCCATCTGATGATAGAGACGGAGCACGAAGTGGTCTCCCTGGAGGGCACCCGCACCCGGCTTCAGGCCTTTATAGAGATGCTTTCAGCATAGGGGAATTGCTTTCAGCTTAGGGGGACGCATGCAGCAAAAACGTACCAATAGGATGGATAGCGTGGCCCTTGTGGGCCGGGCAGTGGATGGCTTCTACGCCGACCTTAGGGATGCCGGGGAGCGCAAGGATACGGTGGCTTTCTGCGACGGCTTCCCCCTACCCTTTCCGCTTCTGCGGGCCATGGATGTATCCTACTTCTACGGGGATGCGTACTCGGCCTTGGTGGCCGCCCGCCACAAGGAGAAACCCCTGCAGCAGGTAGCTGAAGACCGCGGCTTTATAGTGGAGGTCTGCTCGTATACCCGCAACGCCATGGGCTGCGCCCTCTTGCCAGAGGAGCAGCGCGCCGGTGGACACCCCTTATGGCAGATACCCCATCCCAGCTTTGTGATAGTCACAGACCCAGGGTGTAGCATGCTGGTCAACTGGGGCGATGCCGAACGGCGCCAGTTCAACGTGCCTATGTTCGTAGTCCAGCTTCCCCACTTTTGGGACGATGGGGATGAGGCTGAGGCCATGGACTTTACCGTGAAACAGCTCCGGGAGTGCGTCACCTTTCTGGAGGATATGCTGCACCGTCCCTTCAACTGGGACCGTCTGAGCGAGATAATAGCCGATACCAAGGTGGCCACCACCATCCGGAAAGAGGCCATGGAGATGTGCAAAGTGGCCCCCTCCCCGGCCACCTTCTTTGACTGGGCCTCCGCCCTGGGCGGCGTCAACTACCTGCTGGGCAAGCCACAGTGCCGCGAGCTGTACCAGGCCATCAAGGATGAGGTTGTCCAAAGGGTGCAGAAAAAAGAAGGAGCTGTTATCGGGGAGCAGTACCGACTCTATTGGGACGGCATCATGTGCTGGCCCAAGCTGGGCGTCCTCGGTGATAAATTTGCCAGCCTGGGTGCCTGCGTGGTAGCCGGTCGGTACACTCACCTGGGGTTCTACAACCTGCCCGAGGCAATGGACCCCACCAAACCGCTGGAGAGCCTGGCCGCAAACGGCATGGCCCTGCATGCCAACCACAACCTGGACTGGCTGGTTGACAACATATCCAATCTGTGCCAGGAATATAAAATAGACGGCCTTGTATGCCACGCCCACCGCACCTGCCGCCCTCTGGCTGCCCCCCAGTTGGAGATAATGGACGGCGTTTCCCGCAGACTGGGCATACCAGCCGTGTTCTTTGAGGCCGATATGGCGGACGAGACCTTCTATGCCGATGCCCAGGTGGACACCCGGGTACAGGCCCTCCTGGAGGAGATTGACGCCCGGAGGAAGGGCCGCTGACCGTGGGCTTAGTGGCCGGGGTGGACATAGGCTCCATCACCGCCAAGACGGTCCTTATGGACAGGGACGGACGCCTCTTGGCCCAGAAGGTGCTGCACCAGGGGATAGTCAACGAGGCCGCCGCCTTGGCCTGTATGGGAGCCACCCTGCATGATGCCGGTGTGGCGCAGGATGACTTGGAGTTCATCGTTACTACGGGTTACGGGCGTAGCTTGGTGAGCTTCGGCCACAAGAATGTCACCGAAATCTCCTGCCATGCGCGAGGGGCACATTACCTGTTTCCGGATGTGCATACGGTAATCGATATAGGCGGGCAGGACAGCAAAGTAATCTCCTTGGACGATGCGGGGCGCGTTGCAGGGTTCAACATGAATGATAAGTGCGCCGCCGGTACCGGCCGCTTCCTGGAGGTGCTGGCGCGGGCGCTGGATGTGGCTCTGGAGGACATGGGTCGGATGTCACAGGTGTCGGGCAACCCCGCCCAGGTGAGTAGCCTGTGTACAGTATTCGCCGAATCTGAGATTGTATCCCTATCGGCCCAGGGCAATCCCAAGGTGGACATCATCGCCGGTCTCCACGAGGCCATCGGACGACGCCTTCAGGCCATGGTGAAGGGGGTGGGTGTACGCCCGCGGGTGATGATGAGCGGCGGTGTGGCCAAGAACCAGGGTGTGGTGCGGGTGTTGGAGAGGCTGCTGGCCATTGAGATAGTCGTGCCTGAGGAGCCCCAGATTGTTGGTGCCCTAGGGGCCGTCCTCTATGCCCTGGAAGAGGTGAAAAGCCCCACCGTTTAGCTGGGCTACGCCGCCTGCTACACTGAGTCTGTTTTTGGACATTATCTTTTCCGCCCGGCCGATATATAAATTTGGGGGTTGGGGTGGGGACGTACGGGCGCTGATTGTTGTGCCCCGTAGCAGGATTT
>JASLXN010000088.1 GCA_030740315.1 Dehalococcoidia bacterium
CAGGCAGGGGCAGAAGGCCCCGGCCAAGTCACGGGTGAAGTCCGCTATCCGTACCCCTTGCAATGGCATCATAATGCACCTCCTACGATAACACCCTGTGCTTCCAAGGTATCTATCTCCTCCTGCGCATAACCCAGGGCTGAGAGCACCTGGCGGCTGTCCGCCCCCAGCGAAGGCGGCTGGCGGCGCAGCTCCGCTGGTGTTACCGACATCCTGAAGGGAAGGCGAGGGAACCGCACCTTGCCCATTATGGGGTGCTCAGCCTCCATAAAAAGGTCCCGCTCCTGGAACTGAGGCGAGTCCAGCATATCCGACACTGTGTTGACCTGCCCTGCTGCCACCCCGGCCGCCTGTAAATGGCGGCAGGCATCTGCCTTGGAGTAATCTTTGAGCCAGTTAGAGAGCAACTGGTTAAGTGCCAGGCCATTCTGTGCCCTACTGAAGTTATCTCTGAAGCGTTCGTCAGAGGCCCACTCCGGGTTGTCCATCGCCTCCACCAGCCGGTCCCACTCGTAGTCCCGTGGACAGATCAGGCAAATATAGCCGTCTTTACAAGGGAGTACTCCACCCCAGGGATAGGAGTTGGCCCCTCGGCCCTCCACATCCCCATCGTTGGCATAGCGGGCGATATACCATCGGTTGAGGCCCATTGTCCACTCCTGGCGGGAGCAGTCTATGTGCTGCCCTTTGCCGGTGAGGCGCTGCCAGTATAGAGCGGCCATGGCAGCCACTGACGCCCCCACCCCGGACTCGCAGTCCCCGTAGTGCCGGCCGGGTTGCAGGGGAGGTCTGCGGCCAAACCCCTCTCCTTTAGCCAGAAGGTAGGTGGCTCCACCAGCGCTGAATGCATTGATGGGATACACCTTATGATGTTTGTTGGGTCCCGTCTGGCCAAAGGGTGTTATAGAAGTAACGATGAGCCTCGGGTTTACTTTGGCCAAGGCCGGGTATCCCATTCCTAGAGAGTCTAGTGTGCCAGGGGAGGTATCCTCCAGAAGCATATCCGCCCATTGCATAAGGCGAAAAAAAACCCCCCTGCCCTCTGAGTGCTGCATGCTCAGGGCCAGGCTCTGCTTGTTGGTGTTGAAATAGAAGAACAGGCCGCTGGCCTCTGGGTTGGGGCCGGAGGGGGGATAAGGCCCACGGTGGCGGGAAGGGTCGCCCAGTCCTGGCTGCTCAACCTTCACTACCTCGGCTCCCATATCTGCCAGAAGCTTGCCGCAGAAAGGCCCCGCCGCCAGACTACATAGCTCCACCACTTTCACCCCTTGCAAAGCCAGTCGAGTCACAAGGCCCCTCCTGCGTCGAATATTATCACGATTTTACAGCGCACCCTGCCCCTTGGCAAGCAGCCCTCAATCAAGCCTGTATAGCAAACACCTCTTTGCCCCTCAAGTTTAGTTAGTTGTTAGTTAATGAGTGGGCTGGTGGTATAATGAGTCAAAACTCGGCACGGGAGGGAGCCATGAATCTACCGAAGAAGGTCACCATTCGGGAGGTCGCCCTCAGGGACGGTATCCAGGGGAGAAAGGAGTTTATCCCCACCGAGGTCAAGATCCGCATCATCAACGCCATCGCTGAGGCCGGCGTCCCTCGGATAGAGGCCACATCCTTCATGAACCCCAGGGCAATCCCCCAAACCACCGACGCCGAGCAGGTCATGGCCGGGGTGGAGCGACGCCCCGGAACTTCCTACGAATGCCTGGTCGCCAACCTCAAGGGTGCTCAGCGCGCCGCCGACGCAGGGGTGGATGCCATGTGCCTGGTTATAGCCGCCAGCGACACCATGAACCGGGCCAATGTCAACATGACTGCGGAGGAGTCCCTGGCCCAAGTGCCCGCCATTCTGAAAACAGCCCGCCACGCCAACATACCGCTCATGGCGGGCATCGCTAGCGCCACGGGCTGCCCATATACAGGCCAGGTGGCACAGGACAGGGTGCTATGGTTGGCCGATGAGCTGGTACGCCTGGGTGTAGATGAGCTTTACTTCGCAGACTCCGTAGGTTTTGGGAACCCCGCAGAGATGGAGCGGTTGGTGACCCTGTTCCAGGAACGCCACCCGGAGATGCCGATGGGGGTGCACATCCACGATACCCGCGGCTTGGGCCTGGCCAACACGGTGGCATGCCTACAAGCCGGGACCGCTCTGTTGGAAGGCTCCATAGGTGGCCTGGGCGGATGCCCGTATGCCCCGGGCTCGTCAGGCAATGTGTGTACCGAGGATATGGTACACATGCTCCACCTGATGGGAGTGGAGACGGGAATAGACCTGGACAGGCTTATTGATGCCGCCCGGCTCACCCAGGATCTAATCGGGCACCCCCTACCAGGGCGTGTGATGCAGGTGGGCAAGGCCTTCACCCTGCACCCCATACCGGAGGCCCTACTGACCCCTGGCGGCCGCATGGTGCAGAACCTCACTCGGTAATCAACTGCTAATCTCAGGGAACGAAAGGTGTGAAACCTGGGAACGACATATATAGAGGGCGTTGCCAAAGGGCCAACGGGAATAGAAAGCCCTGCTCGTCTCCCGGATGACAACGATGCTACATATTCTATGCTTCCCGGTAATGTATAGAAAGCCATAGGTCTATCTCCCAAAATGCAGATTGACTTCAACCTGGCTGATGGCACCGTGGTCGGGAGGAGTGTATGGAAGTGCTAAATCGCTCTTTCCATTAGGGGAGATCAGGCGCCAATAGTTCTCGGTGAGCCCAGTGATGACGAAGCGCTGCTAGGATTTGGTAACGCTGAAGGAGCTTGAGCTGGTATTCAACCCGTTTGACCAGACCCTCCAACCGCTGATGATGCTACTGGTGTAAGGAGAGACTACTATTGGTGTGAGAAAATGCTATTCTTTGCTGGGGCTGACCGGATGGCCACCGAACTCCCGCCTTAAGGCGGCCACAAGCCGTGCGGCAAAGGACTTCCTGCGGCTATGGTAGCGCTGGGATAAGGCTACAGCCAGCGTAGCAAAGGGAACACCGGCGTCCATGGCGGCCTCTATCGCCCAGCGGCCAGTCTCACCTCCCCCCACCTCCGCCGCCAGCCCCTTAATTCCCGCGTCTTTCTCCAGGATCCGCTGCGCCAGCCCCAACAGCCAGGAGCGCACCACCCCACCGTTGTTCCAGATGCCTGCCACCTGCCCCAAGTCCAGCTCATAAGGCCCTTCCCGGAGGACCTCAAAGCCCTCAGCATAGGACTGGAGCAGAGCATACTCCACCCCATTGTGCACCGTCTTTACAAAGTTGCCCGCACCGCTGGGACCCACGTGGCCGTAGCCGCTGGGGGCCGCCAAGGACCGCAGCACAGGCTCCAACCGCTTGAAAGCCGCCTTCGGGCCGCCGACCATAAAGGAGAGTCCCTGCTCGGCCCCCTCTAGGCCGCCGCTGGTGCCGACATCCAGTAAGTCTATTCCCTTTTCCCTCAACTCTTGTGCCCGGCGCACGGAGTCCTTGTAGTTGGAGTTGCCGCCATCGACCAACAGGTCTCCAGCCGCCAAGTGGGGCAGCAGCCCGTTGAAGAAGACCTCGTCCACCGGCTTGCCCGCTGGCACCATTACCCATATAGTCCGGGGTGGGGTCAGTGCCGCAACGAGTTCGCTCATGCCCGATGCCCCCTCCACCCCCGGGAATGCCACCGCAACCACCGCCTGGGGCGACACATCGTAGGCCACAACCCGGTGTCCTGCTATGGCCAGCTTTATCACCATGGCCTGGCCCATTCGGCCCAGGCCGATAAAACCTAATTCCATTGTCACACCTCAATCGCCGTTTTTATGTGTCCCGGGTTATTCAGATTGAAAGCCTTATCGTAGTCCTCCAGGCAGAAGCGATGGGGGAACGTCTCTTCCAACAGGTGGTTGAATTTAGAGTTTAAGTTCAGCATATCGCAGAGGGCCATCTCAAAGTGGCTGCAGTTGGAGTTCACACTATCCGCCACCACTTGGTTGAAGCACACAATCTGGCGCGCCAACTGGCCTGCATCCACCCGCATAGTCACCCCTTCATTAGTTATGTCCGTCATCAAATAATCGCTGCTCCGGGACATATGACTGATGAGTTCTACCGCTGTGGTGGCTATGCCCGAGTACTCAAATATCATGGCAAGGTTGCCCGCTGTACAATACAACTCAACCATAGCGCTTCCCTCGGGCACAATTTCCACCACATAGGCGCCGAACCCGGCCAGCCGGAGTAGGGCCGTGCCCAGAATGCCCAGTGGGTATGCCCCGACTACCAGGCTCGTACGACATCCATCCCATGTCTGTAAATCAAACTTATAGTCTGGATGGGAGCAGGCCAATACTATACTGGGCTGGCAATATCTAATCTGCTCCACCACTTTCTCGATTTTACTCAAGGGTTCAGTAAGCACCCCACCCCACACCTAGCCTACGGGAACTTTAACCATGTACTGCTCCCGGCCTACCACAAACTGGGTGAGAAAACCGTCTTTCTTATGGGTGCCGCGCTCGATAAACAGGACAGTCTTGCACATATCGCTCCGGTTGTGCAGGCAGGGTTGGCATATCCCACAACCCTGCCAAGCCGTTATAGTAACAGTATCACCGGCCACCAGCTTGGTCACTCCGGTTCCCACAGCCCTTACTACTCCCGCTTTCTCATGGCCCAGGACTATCTCATTATAGCCTTCGGCTATATTCAGCCAGCCATGACTGACAATGCCCAAATAAGTGCCATCAAGCCCCACTTCTTTAACCCACACGAGCACCTGGCCAGACCGCTGAACCCTCGGTTTGGGAAGGCCAAAGTCGTGGACCCCCGGCTTCCGCTCTGCCATACCCATGGCAAGCATTTTGAACTACCCACTTTTGCCACATCCAGCCATGCCGGTATCCTGTAATTCTATATCACGGCCACCTTGGTGCCAAACACCTTTATCCTTGACACCCCATTGGCCCCACACCGATAATTACTATTACTTAGTGTAAGGGGAAAATATCAGGCCATTCGGAAGTGAGGCCCGGTCTGGCCGAACCCAGGCGCAAGGCCTGGGGAGTTGCTGTCCAAGTACGGACTAACTCATCAGAACACCCGGGTGAAGGCTCTTGAAGTGCTCAGTAAAGGGCCACCCACCCCTAACTACCAAGGAGGCACCATGAGGATGGCACAGCTTCTCAGTCTGGGACAAAGCCCATGGCTGGACATGATTGAGCGGGGACACACCCGATCCGGTGAGCTCCGCCGCATGATAGAGGAAGAAGGGCTGCGGGGCATGACCTCCAACCCCTCAATATTTGACAAGTCCATCAGCCAGGGCGAAGAGTATGAGGTTGATATACAACGCCTAGCTGCCGAGGGCAAAAACGCCTTTGATATTTACGAGGTGCTCACCGTCACCGATATCCAGGAGGCCACCGCCGCTTTTAAGCCCGTATACGAGCAGAGCGGAGGCGTAGATGGTTATGTGAGCTTGGAACCTCCCTCCCAGTACTCGTACGACCTGGAAAAGACGCTATCCGAGGTGCCCCGACTCTTCCAACTTGTGGGCGCACCCAACCTCATGATGAAGGTGCCAGGCACTCCGGAAGGGGTGGTAGCCCTGCGGTGGCTCATTTCACATGGGATAAACATCAATGTTACCCTTCTCTTCTCTCCCCACAACTATGCCATGATAGCCCAGGCCTACATAGACGGCCTGCGAGGGCTGGCCGAACACGGTGGCGATCTGAGCCGGGTGGCATCGGTGGCCAGTGTTTTCGTCAGCCGTATAGACACAGCTGTAGACAAACACCTGGAGGAGTTGCTGGCTGCGGAGAGCGACCCCAGCAGTAAGCGAGAACTGGAGGGGCTGCGAGGCCAGGCAGCTCTAGCTAACTCTAGGGTAATATACCAAATATACCAGCAGCGCTTTGCCGCAGCGGATTTCAAAACCCTCGAAGATATAGGGGCACGGCCCCAGCGGGTACTCTGGGGTAGCACCAGCACCAAGAACCCCGAATACAACGACCTGAAATACATAGATGGGCTTATCGGCACCGGAACTGTGAACACATTGCCCCCGGACACCTGGCAGGCCTTCTCGGACCATGGAACGGCCCAACCTGCTCTCACCCTGGATGCCTCCGGAGCGAGAGCGGTTTTGGACAGGCTGGAGGCCGTTGGTATCAATATGGAGGAGGTCCACTCCACGCTACAGCGGGACGGGGTGGCTTCATTTGCCGCCTCGCTGGACTCCCTTCTCTATACCCTTGAGGAGAGGCGAAAAGTCTTCCAGGGAACGCCGTGACACCGCACATCGTGGTCGCCAGCGATCACGCCGGTTTTGAGCTTAAACAGGCCATCAAGGAATTCCTGTCCAATACGGGCTATGCGGTGGAGGATGTGGGCACATATGGGGCCTCTCCCGTGGACTACCCGGAATATACCCGGAGGGCGGCGGAGATGGTGGCCTCCGGCGAATACAGACACGGCATAGTCTTCTGCGGCACCGGCCAGGGGGACGCCATGGTGGCCAACAAAGTGCCTGGGGTCAGAGCTGCGCTGTGCTGGGACACCTTCACTGCGGCACTCAGCCGCTCCCACAACGATGCCAATATGTTGGTGCTGGAGGGCCGGATGGTAGGGCAGCGGC
>JASLXN010000089.1 GCA_030740315.1 Dehalococcoidia bacterium
CCCCAAACTCTACATCGGCCTGTATCATCACCGAATCGTAGGCCTGGAGGAGAGGGTACAATAGTTCGGTAACAGCCACTGGGCGACCCGTCTCCAGCCGGCGGGCAAAGTCCTCCCGCGCGGTGAGCTGCGCCACGGTGAAACGGCGGGTGAGCGCAATCACATCATCAAGCTTGAAGTCCTTAAACCACTCGCTCTGCCAGCGCACCTCCGTACGCCCTCTGTCCACCACCTTGAAGAACTGCTTCATGTAGGTATCAGCGTTCTCCAGCACCTCCTGGTGGCTCAGCATAGTGCGGGTATTGGACTGGCCGGAGGGGTCTCCTATCTGGGCGGTCCAGTCACCAACGATGAGGATTACCTTGTGGCCCATCTCTTGGAACTGGCGGAGCTTGCGCAGCCCCACCACATGACCCAGGTGGATATCGGAACGGGACGGGTCAAAGCCCTGTTTCAAGCGTAGCGGTTCCCCGCTCTCTAGGAGGCGTTCAAGTTCCTCCGCCACGACCATTTCGGCCACCCCGCGGCGAAGCAACTGGTGTAGGCTACTCATGACGCTTTAATCTTCTCAATTCCGTGGTGCTTTTTCAACGGTCAGGATGCTGCGGGCCAGTGAAATGTCCTTTTCCATCTGGGCGACTAGCTTGGATATGGACTCAAAGCGCTGCTCCGCCCGCAGGCGGGCCATCAGCTTGATGGTGAGCACTTGGCCGTAGAGGTCACCTTTGAAGTCCAGTAGGAAAGTCTCCACCGTGCGCTGACCAGTATTAAAGGTGGGCCGGATACCTATGTTGGTAACCGAGGGGTACGGATGCCCCTCCGTCATGGCAAAGGTAGCATATACGCCGTCCGCAGGCAGTGCCTGGTCAGGGAGGTGCGATATGTTGGCGGTGGGAAAACCCAGGGTCCGGCCCCGCTCTTCACCGCTGACAACCTGTCCCCTGAGGGAAAAAGGCCTCCCCAGCAACCGGCTTACACGGTCCACATCCCCCTCTCCTAGGGCAGTGCGTATGGCGGTACTGCTGACTACATCTCCGTTTATGGTTGCCTGAGGCACGCGCTCCAGAGATAGCCCCATGCTCTGTGAAATGGCGTCCAGGCGGGCGGCGTCCCCCTCCCGGCCCCGCCCCAAGGCGAAGTCCGGGCCGATGACCAGCCCCTTCAGACGAAGGTTGCGCTGCAGCAGGGAGAGGAACTGCCCCGCATCCAGGAAGGAGAGCTCCGGAGTAAAGGAGACGGCGGCCACCAGTTCCATTCCCGCATCCCGCAACAGCTCCAGCCGCTCCTCCACCGGAGTCAGGTTGGTGACACCTCGCTCCGGGTAGAGCACCTGACGAGGATGGTGGACGAATGTTACCACACCGGGCATTAGCCCGACGCTGAATGCCTGGTCCCGTAGATAGCCCAACAGGTGGCGGTGGCCCAGATGAACCCCGTCAAAAACGCCGACAGATAGGAGTGTATCCCTCTCTACCTGATAACGAGTTAGCTCTTCCTCTATTAGCATGGACAATACGGCAACCAACGCCCCTGGTTCCAACGAATGTTAGCACAGAGGCAGATCTGAGGTCAAGGTAAGAGAAGAGGTGCCTTAGCGTGGTGCCGACACGGCCATTGTGCGTCCCACTGCCGAGGCCACGGAGCGCACTTGGTCTATAAGGCGCTGGAAGTTATCGAAAGTCAAGGACTGAGGACCGTCCTTAAGTGCAGCATCCGGGTTGGGGTGGGTCTCCACAATCAGCCCGTCCGCCCCAGCGGCCACAGCTGCCAGGGCTAGGGAGGTGACCAGGTACCACTTGCCGGTGCCGTGGGAGGGGTCAGCTATTATAGGCAGGTGGGAGTCACGCTCTATTATAGGAATGGCCGCTATGTCCATGGTATTTCGGGTGTAGGTCTCGAAGGTGCGGATACCCCTTTCACAGAGGATAAGCTGGCGGTTCCCTTTGGCCAAAATGTACTCTGCAGCCAGCAGCCACTCCTGGATGGTGGCCGACATCCCCCTCTTGAGGAGTACTGGTCTCATGCTCCTTCCGGCCTCATCCAGCAGAATGAAGTTCTGCATGTTGCGGGCGCCTATTTGCAGGATATCCGCGTAACTGGCAACGGTGTCTACATCCTCAGGGGTGAGTACTTCTGTTACTATGGGCAGCCCCGTCTCCTCTCTCGCCGATGCCAGTAGCTTTAGGCCCTCCTCACCCAGCCCCCGGAAAGAGTAGGGGGAGGTGGAAGGCTTGTAAGCCCCACCCCGGAGTATATTGGCCCCCGCTTCCTTAACGGCCCGAGCCGTGCTCATTATTTGTCCCTCGCTCTCGACAGCGCATGGGCCGGCCATGACAACCAGAGCATTGCCGCCTATTGGCACCCCGCGCACATCCACGACGGTGGCCTGCTCTTGGAACTCCCGGCTGGACAGCTTGTACTGTTTGGATATGGGGACCACATCCTCCACCCCGGGCATCCTTTCCATCCATTCCCTCATCTGTGGCTTGGTGGATACCTCCCCCACCACCCCGATTATGGTACGCTCCACCCCCTGGGATAGATGGCCGTTCAGGGCCTCTTCCTTGATGCGTGAAAGTACTCCCTCTATCTGGTCTTCGGTGGCGTCTGCCTTCATGATTACAATCACGGTTTTACCTCTTTGGTATGTCAGTACGAAGGCTGGTGGCCTCCCGCAGATAAACATGTACTATCTCGGTGGCCTTTCGCTCCGTGTTTACCAACATCAGAATGCGCAGGCACCGGGGCAGCCCGTGGGGCACCGCCATCTCATGACCGCATAGCAGGGGTACATTGTCCATACCCATCCCCCGGGCGGCTACTGCCGGGAACTCCGCATTGAGGTCCGGTGTGGTGGTGAAGTAAATATAGGCTATGTCCTCAGCCTTTACCTGGTTAACTTCCACCAGCTTTTGCAACAGTTCCGTGGTGGCAGAGAGCATCTCCTCTCTATCATTGTCCTCAACGGTTATGGCACCTCTGATTCCACGGCAACTGAGCATGTCTGATAACTTCCCCAACGAAAACGGTTAATACTGAAATCTACCCTATCCCCCCTACTATGTCAAGAAACGAAAAGGGGCACCTCCCCGGGCTCTTCAGGGCAGTTCTTCTTTTGAGTACAAATTAGGTCTACTTGAAGGCGTCGATCAGCGTTGTCCAGCGGCTCTTGGCAGAAGCGGCAAGTGGGTACACCAGATGGCACTTCACGCAACTCTCACCGCCGAGTTGCTCTATAACCGGACAATCGGGTGGATGAGCAGCTACTGCCTGGCCGAGTTGGTCAATCATCCCCATTATGTATGCTCTCGTCCACAAAGAATGTTCGGGAAATATCTTTGCCTGTCTGGTACTTGTGACACTCCTTGCAGACGTTATCCGCCACCTTATTGAAGCGGGCACTGAAAGCCTGGAAGTTCTAACGTGCGGCGTCCTCCTGGCTCTGCCGGAGGTCGTTCCCAATGCCGGCAGAGGCTCCCGCCATTGCCATCATATAGTCCGTTAGTCCGTCAGGTGCATAGGCTCACCTGAGAGCAAGTCGGTCTACTCCACGGTCTCGAAGTCCGGCCAGTGATGCTTCTGCTGGGCTTTAATCATGTCAAGCAGGTAGCAGGGGGAGCCACGCACCTACCCAACACCACCCATGGGTGGGTCGCCACTGGCCAGGGCCTGACCCAGGGCCTCCACCGGCTACATGAGGAAACGGTCTGTCCAATCCGGCACCACCCCCACTACCTTTCTATACGAGGCCTTGCAGGCCCTGTAGTTGGTCTGTACTCCGGGGATATCCCCCTGCCGCAGGTCTGCCATAATGCCTTTAAACGGTCCAAAAAGCCAGAGCGTCCCCAAGAGATAGATTGGAGCCGGGGCCTGCGGCCGGAAAAACCGGTCCAAGGATGCAGACAAGGGGCGCCCTTGTCTATGGGGGTTTGCTTTTGTTCCTCCGGGGCGGCCTTCTCTTACTGTAAGGCAGCTACCTAGATCTCCAACTCGTCTACCCTGGGCTACAGGCCGGTGCCGCAGGCGGCCACGGCAAGAACCAAGAACAGCATGCCAAGGGGGCCAACGATTATACCCCTTTTCCACGGTGTATAACCTCCTCATCGGGATGTACGTTGTCCATCAGAGCAGAACAACCAGCACGCATCCGAATTGTACCTTTTCATCGTCATGAGCCAATGTATTTAAAGTATGGTTTGACAGCCCCGCAGTGGGACATCATAATGATTTCCAGAGACTTCTCATTGGAGGAGAAAGTATTAATGAATGTTGCTATGGATCAGTTCGCTCAGGCAGCACACTCTCCTAGCGACTGGCTTAAGTCCTGGAAAGCTGGCTCCGGGAAGAAGATTATCGGCTGCTTCCCCCTTTATATTCCCGAGGAGCTTATCCACGCCGCCGGCATTCTTCCGGTGGTGCTTCAGGGTAGTGACAAGCCCGTAGCCCGGGCCGGCGAATACCTCCACTCCAACGTATGCCATCCAGTGCAGGGCAGCTTTGACCAGGCGCTTCGCGGCGAGATGCACTATGTGGACGGCGTGGCCTTTGCCGATATCTGCGAGCAGGCCAAGCGCGCCTCCAGCCTGTGGCGGCTGTACCACACCTTCCCTTTCCGGTTCAACTTCCTATTCCCCCATGTCCTCAACTCCCCTACGGCCACGCCTTACATGATTAGGGAGCTGGGCCGCTTCAAGCGGTCGCTGGAAGAGTTTTCAGGCCGAGAGATTACTTCAAGCGCCCTGGCCGAGAGCATCGCACTTTACAACCGCACCCGGGAACTGCTGGCCGAGCTCTACCGGCGGCGGCAGCGGTCACCCGGCAGCTTCTCCGTAGTTGAGGTGTCCCAGATTCTGGCGGCCGTACAGACCATGCCCAAAGAGGACTTCAACCCTCTGCTGGAGACATATCTGGCAGGCAAAGACACCACAGCCGGTGCCGATGACCGTGTGCCACTGCTGCTGGCATGTAACCAGTGTGAAGACCTGGAGCCAGGTATGGCCGGTGTGCTGGACGGTGCAGGCGCGCTGGTGGTGAACGATGACCTCTACCCCGGCTACCGCTACTTCGCCACCCCAGTGCCCACCGTGCCACAGAACGGGGACCCGCTGGAAGCGCTGTCCCAGGCCCATTTTAACCTGCCAGCCTGCCCCACGCGCCATAACCCGGTGAATAATTGGGGCCAGCACATGATAGACAGGGCCAGACAGAGTGGGGCCAAAGGGGTGGTGCTGCTGATGCAACAGTTCTGCGAAATCCACTATTTTGAATACCCGCTGGTCAAGAACCGTTTCTCCCAAGAGGGAATGCCCCTCCTCATGCTGGAGACCGACCACAGTGGGGCAGCGGGCCGGGTAAGGACCCGGTTGGAGGCATTCTTGGAGATGGTCAAGGAGGCATAGCATGGAAAGGCAGATTATTCCCCTTAAATCCAGGGAGTTGATGGGCAAGTTCCTTAGCCAACACTATGAAAATGCCCACCAAGCCAAAAAGGAGGGCCGCAAGATAGTTTGGACTATGGGCCATGCCGATACAAGCGCCGTGGTGGCCATGGGCTACACCCCGATATACCCCGAGAACCACGCAACCATGTGCGGCGCCCGGGGGATAAGCGCTTCCCTGTGTGAAATTGCCGAGGCCCACGACTTCTCCCCGGACCTGTGCTCCTACGCACGAAACGACTTCGGCAACATTTTCTCCGAGGGAGCCAAAAGCCCGGTGGGCGGACTGCCCCGCCCAGACCTCCTCCTAGTCATCACCACCTGTAACACCCACCTCAAATGGTGGGAGGACCTAAGCCAGTATTTCAATGTCCCCCTGCTGGTGACGGACACTCCTTACATTCAGGACGACTTGAGCGACGAGGAAATCGGCGGCGTGGTGGAATACACCAAGGCCCAGCTCCAAGAGCACATCGGCCAGTTGCAGGAACTCACCGGCCGCAAGTTCGACTGGGACGCCTTCCAGCAGACCATCGCCTACGCCAAAGAGGCGTCCCTGCTCTATGAGAAGTTCGTCACCTCCACCCAGAATGTGCCCTCGCCCATAACCTCATTTGACACCTTCCTTCACCTGGGGCCTCTCATGGTGGGCCGGGGCTTCCCAGAGTCCGTGGAGTACTACAAGACTCTCACCGCCGAGGTGGAGGAGAGAGTGCGGACAAAGGTTTCCGCCATCGGCGAGGAGTTGTACAGGCTCTACTGGGATAATATCCCCGTTTGGTTCAAGGTCGGATATCTGGGCCGCAAGTTCGCCGGCTACGGCGCGGCGCTGGTGGCGGCCAAGTACCCACTGGTGTGGATTGAGGCCTTCTCCGACCTAGACCCAGAAAATCCACTGGACTCCATCGCCAAATCCCAGGCCCTCGTACTCTTGAACAGAGGCACCCAGTATCGTATTGACCTACTGCGCCGTCTCCTCTCCGACCACAATGTAGATGCCATGGTGATGCAGATGAGCCGGACCTGCAAGCCTTTCATCATGGAGCAAGTAGTTATCTCCAAGGAGGCGGAGAGGCT
>JASLXN010000008.1:0-13732 GCA_030740315.1 Dehalococcoidia bacterium
GGTGGACGAATGGACATGGTGTTTATCTGCCGCGATGCACTGGCCAATTCCCTGCTCAGCAACATTTTGCTGGCCATGGAGGCACAGAAGGCAGGAAAGACAACCGCTGTGCTCTTCACCGAGGAAGCACTGAACGCCCTTGACGGTGGCGTGTTCCTGTGGCCCCAGGGGCTGCAGGGGCAGCGTACCAGGCTGATAATGGCTGGCAACGCCGTGGGTATGGACATACCTGTGATGCTCAAGGGCCAAGGGCGACAGGTGAACGCCCAGGGCATGGTGGAGAAGGCAAGGGAAGCCGGTGTGGCCATGTACGCCTGCCCCACCTGGACCAAGCTTCTAAGCATGAGCGGCAACCTTCCCGCCGGCATTGCCGAGATGGACCTGGATACGGCCCTCAAGACCTTGGGTCAGGCCAAACAGGTCATCGGAAGCTTTTGAGGAAAGGAGACAGTTATGACTTGGACCAACTGGGAAAAGGTAGCCGGGGATGGCCTGGACTTCACCGACATTATCTATGAGAAGAAATACCACACCGTGTATGAGGGCGGCCAGGCTCGGGTTCTGGTTAACCGCGCCGACAAGTACAACGCTTTTACCGGCCACACCATGGACGAGATGTTTCGCGCCTTCTACGATGCCAGCCACGACCCCATGATTGGAGTGGTGGTGATTAGCGGGGTGGGCGATCACTTCGGCACCGGCGGGGATGTGGAGTGGGAGCAGTGGGGCCTCCGCGAGCAGTTCTATTGGCGGTCCGCCCCCAACAGGGTTATCCGTACCTGCCGCAAGCCCGTTGTAGCTGCCGTTAAAGGCTTCTGCATCGGCGGCAGCCACCACTTGGCCTACTGCTGCGATTTCACCATCGCCGCCGATACCGCTATTTTCGGCCAGAACGGGCCCCGTATCTCTAGCCCCGCAGATGGTTTCATCATGCCCTACCTGGTCCGTGTGGTTGGCGCTAAGAAGGCACGGGAGATTTGGATGCTGTGCCGCCGCTACACGGCCTCTGAGGCCCTCGCTATGGGGCTGTGCAACACCGTAGTGCCCCTTGACCGGCTAGAGGGCGAGGTGGACCAGTGGGCTGAGGAGATGCTGACACTTTCACCAAGCTGCCTGGAGGTGCTCAAGGCCTCCTATGACTGGGAGCTGGATACGATGCCTCAGTTGGGCAACATCGCCAACTGGCTCCATCCCGACTATTTCGATACCCCGGAGGGCAAAGAGGGCGCTACTGCTTTTATGGAGAAGCGGGAGCCCCAGTTCTGGAAAATACGGAAGGCCGAGGCTGAAGCTCGCAAAAAGGCTATGGAGATGATGGAGAAAGGGGAGGTGTGACCGCCACCCACTGCCTCCTCTCAAGCCTCACCGCCGCCGGTATAAGTGCGCCGGCGGCGGGGGGCTGATAGCGTGAATACGGTTACGCCATTCCGTTTCACGAGGTAGGGCGAGAGGCTCTCTTAGCCTGCCACAGTCCGAGCCTGAAGTGCCAGAACCACACTATTATGTCTCCTTTGTGAGCAGTCCGTATAGCTCCGGTCTTCTGTCCCGGAAAAGGGGGATGAGCCGACGCAGCCTGTTGTTCTCCTCTAGGTCAATGGTCTCGCTCAGCAGGGCAGGCTCAGTTGACGGGGCCTGGGCCACCACTGCGCCCGAAGGATGGATAATGCAACTCCGGCCATAGAATTGCGTGGTGACACCGCCGCAGGTCTCGTGGCCCCCCATGTTAGCGGTGACCACCCACAGTTCGTTTTGCAGGGCCATGGTCTGTAGCTCAGCCACAAACATTTCCTCCGATGCGGCTCCTCGCTCGGGGAACAGTGCCGGGCAGTCACTGGGGATGAACACTACTTCAGCTCCCTGGAGGGCCAGGCACCTCCAGGACTCCGGAATGCGCCTATCGTAGCAGATTAGCACACCGATGGTCGCCTTAGGGGTGTGGAAGACGGGAAATCCAGGACCGGCGCTGAAATAGTACGGCTCGTCCATTCTCAAGATGCTTTCCGGTTTGACCACCTCTATCCGGGGTAAATGTACCTTGGCGAAGCGATCCACCCGGCTTCCGTCGGGCAACACCCCCTGGATAATGTTGCCATCCGGGCCAATCACCACGGCGCTGTTGTAGTACATCCCCTCAAGAGGCCCTTTCTCGAAAAGGGGGAACACGATACAGCACCGGTGCTCCAGCGCTTTTTGGGCCACGGCCTGAGTGGACGGGCCCGGGATATGCTCGGCCCAGTCAAAGTGCCTGGAGTTCTGGGTAGCGCAAAAATACGGCGTAGTAGACAACTCATTCAGCAGTATGTAATCGGGGTTCTCCCTGGCGGCTTCATCTATCAGCCTCAGGTTGTTATTTAGATTGGTCTGCTTGTCCTCCACCGCCGGGCCGCGCTGTATGACAGCAACCCTTATCAGCCTTTCTTTGTTTTCTGGCAAGTGGGCTCACCCCCCTATTCATTTTACCCTGGCAGGCATGTACCTCCCCGTCCCTGCTCTCCCCACAATCTCCCCATCTTCCATAAGTATATTCCCCCGCACCATGCTCAGCACCGGCCAGCCCTTGAGCATCCATCCCTCATAGTTGGAATAGTCAGTAAGTGAATGTATGTCAGTGTGGGTCACCCTGGCCTCCTTGTCCAGGTCTACTATCACCAGGTCGGCGTCAGCCCCCACCTCGATGACTCCCTTTTGGGGGGCGAGGCCATAGATTTGAGCAGGGTTATAGCAGCACACCTCCACCAGCTTCCCCAAGGTGATTTTCCCTTTATTCACGCCCTCGCTCAGCATGATGGGCAGCCATGTCTGCACCCCCGCCATACCTACATGAGCCGTCCAGAACTCCTGCTTGTCCTCCCGGCAACACGGGGCATGGTCAGTAGCCACCACGCTTATGACCCCGTTTCTAATGCCCTCCCAGAGCTTATCGTTGTCTCGGTCAGCCCGTATAGGGGGGTTGACCTTGGACAAGAGCTTATCCGTGTTGCCAGTGTTAAGCACCAGGTACTGAGGGCAGGTCTCCGCAAGCACATCCTTGCCCTCTCCCCGAGCACGAGCAATGATGTCCACACCTTCTTTGATTGTCATGTGTGCCACATAGAGAGGGCAGCCGAGAGCATCCGCTAGGTAAATACACCGGTGCATAGCTTCGGCTTCAATGAAGCCGGGCCGGGCCTCGTTCCAGGAATTGGGTTCCTCCTCCCTAGCCACGAACTGGCGCTTCATCTTCAGAAAGACCTCAATGTTTTCGCAGTGTACCCGGCAAAAGACACGATATCCCTGTTTCTTGAGGTCGGCGACTCTCTTGAAGGTCAAGTATACCAAGCCGTCGTCAATGCCCGGCATTCCCTCCAAGGACTCCTCTCCTCTGTAGGGTATGAGCAGCTTTACTGCTGGAAGGCCGAAGTCCACCAGCGCGGGCATTTCGTTTATCTGGTCATCGCTGAAAATGGCCGCGGTGAGTGCCAGGTCCACATAGCCATTCTGCTCATACAAAGCCACGAACTCCTGGCAAGCCTGGGTTAGACTGCCCGGGTCCATTATCAGATGGATTAGGGTGGTAACTCCACCCGCTGCCGACGCCCGGGTTTCGTGCTGGAGATTCATAGTATGCTCAACACTGCTGGGATACAGTAGATGCATATGAGCATCAACCAGTCCGGGTATCACATAATTACCCCTGGCGTCGATAACTCTGTGTGACGGGGGTAAGTCCTCGTCCCGGGCCAGCGCAACTATCTTGCCATTGTTGATAGCCACACCCGTAGGCAGTGTCCCCTCTCGTCCCACGACTCTGCAGTTCGTTATCGTGATGTCAACGGGTGTCATCCCGGCAGCCGCTATCCCCCTCCCCACCAACCGTTCGTCCCCAAAAACCCATGTGCCGGGTGAAAGCTCACTCCAGTTCTCCGGTTGTGCTGCCGACATGCTGTCTCGTAACCCTCCCGGTACGCACGGGCATTCGCTTAATTGCCGGTGGGGTACTGAATTCAGCCGGGGAGCGTTCTACGCACCATGAATCCGGCTGCTGGTCACCCGCCTGTTGTCAGTGCGGCACCGCTTTCTGCACCCAACTGGTCCCTGATTTGCTGTGCCCACTGATGAAGCTGCGGCTCAGCCGCCGAGGCCAGCACCGTATCAACATCTGACAGGGCCGGCCCCCGCTGCCCCTGGGCCATGTAGGTCAAGGCACGGGCGTAGTAAGCCCCCCACTGGCCTGGGTTAAACCGAATAGCCTGTGTGAAGTCCACCACCGCTTCGCCGAGTCGGCCCAGGGCCTGGTGGGCCATCCCCCGGAAGTAGAAGCTATCGCTGTCCTGTTGATTGAGCGCCACGGCACGGGAATAGTCCCCCACAGCAGCCTCATGGTCCCCATTGTTGTGAAAGATGCTGCCCCGGTTGCGGTAGGCGATGGCCAAGTTGGGGTCCACAGCTATAGCGGCGGAGAAATGGCCTTCGGCCTCATCCAGACGGCCTGCCGTAAAGCTCTCATGTCCCCTGGCCACCAGGGTTTCTGCTGTCTGCGGCGCAGCCGCTGCCTGAGTGGGGATCGTACTGGCAGGCTGCCAAACTGTGGACACAGCATTGGAAGGACAGACCAGCATACATGAGTTGCACTGGACGCAGAGGCCCTGGTTAATCACAGCCACACCATCGGTTACCTGGATGGCCCCATTAGCGCTAGCCACGCAGGCCGGCATGCAGGTCCCACAGCCGGTGCATCTCAATTCATCGACTATCATGGTGCGCGGTTGCCTCTCGGATGCGGAGGTATAAGACTCGCCCACCGCATATCCCCTAGATGTGATACCGATGAAGTCTTCTACTCTGGAGTAACCCTTTCGCTCCATGAACTCTTCCAGCCCCCGAACCATATCCCTCACTATTCGGTGGCCGTGCAGCAAGACCGCAGTGCCGACCTGCACCACCCTGGCACCCAGCATCATGTATTCCACGGCGCTCTGCCAGTCTGTAATGCCCCCGATACCCATAACAGGCACATCCACAGCCTGTACCATCTCAGAAACCGCCCTTAGCCCCATAGGTTTGATGGCAGGCCCGGATAGCCCGGTGACCATACCCCGCATTCTTCCTCCCACATCCATTTGCGCGGGGATGGGCATACCGGTCTCAATGTCAACACCGGCCACGCTCAATATAGTATTGGTGGTCGAGATGGCATCTGCACCGGCGGCCACCACCGCCCTAGCGATTCCCTGAAGCTCATGGGTCACATGGCAAGCACTCAGCTTGACCATGAGGGGAACCTCAGTCCTCTCGTTTACCGCCCTCACTATCTCAGTAACCTTGTCCACATCCCGGGCAACATGCAGGCCTATCTTCGGAATGTAGGGGCAGGATACATTGATCTCCAGTAGATCCGCCCCCGCCCTTTCCGCAGCTACCGAAGCGTTGACCCATATATCCGTATCGAACCCGCCCAGGATGTTGGCCACCACGGGAAGACCCGACTCTTTGGCCTGCCGCACCGCCTTGTCCACCAACTCCGGCACAATCAACCCCGCTTCGGCTATTCCGGGAACGGAGCAGACATTCTGGTATCCCCAGAAGGCCGGCGGCTTGCCGATGTGCTGTGCCTCACGGGGAGGCATGCCCCGCATAAGAGCCCTGCCGAATCCGGCGTATGATACGCCCCAGAGGGACCCTCCACCCCACCCCATCCTTGCTGCTTTATCCCAGTTCTGGGGCCTGGCCGCCGGTGTGGAGGCCATGATGAAGGGGTTTGGGAAACGGATACCGCAGAATTCAACGCTCAAGTCTACTGCCATAGCTAACATACCTCACTTGTGGTATTCATGGCTTCGTAAATGCCCTGCCTGGTGCCTTCCCTCTTGTGCCGAATTGTAACACCTTAATCTATACGATTGCCACTGTGCTTTGTCAACGCAGAGCCCGCTCCTAAACGTTTGTACCATTTTTTTTGGTGACCGCCTCATCCTAAGAAGGGCGACCTAGGCACAGCCCAAATGGGCCGGAGACAGACGGATGCCATCTATGAGAGAATGGTGGCATGGAGGGCTGGCCCGAAAAGCGCAGAGCCCCTCGGGCCGGAAGGCAATGCACCACTGGAAGGAGTGAAAGCGATGCACCCTCCAAAGGAGGAGTTATGCGGGAAGTAGTGGTGATTGGGGTGGGTATGCACCCCTTCGGCAAGTACCTGGAAAAGGGCCTTAAAGAGCTTGGCCGGGAGGCGGTGTGGAGGGCTGTTGAGGATGCCGGGGTCTCCCTACCAGACATCCAGGTGGCCTATGTGAGCAACGCTTTGGCCGGGCTTATCACCGGGCAGGAGGGGGTGCGGGGCGAGGTGGTGCTGCGGGACGCCGGTTTTTCCGGAATACCCATCATCAATGTGGAGAACGCCTGCGCCTCCGCCTCCACCGCCTTCCGAGGGGCGTGGCTGGAGGTGGCCTCCGGTATGGCCGATGTGGCCCTGGCACTGGGGGTGGAGAAGCTCTATACAGAGGACACCCGCCAGTCCATCAAGGCCCTGGCCGCCGATAGCGACCTGGAGCTGGGGCGGCTGGGCTTCCAATTCACCTCCTACTACGCCATGGAACTGAAGAAGTATATGCAGCGCAGCGGAGCCACAAGGGAACACTTCGCCCAAGTGGTGGTCAAGAACAGCCTCAACGGCTCTCTGAATCCCCATGCCCAACACCGCCGTCCCCTGAGCCTAGCGGAGGTGCTTGGCTCACGGGTCATTGCAGATCCCCTCACCCTCTACATGTGCTCCTCCATGGCGGACGGGGCGGCCGCCGCCATCCTGTGCGCTAAAGAGGTGGCGCACAAGTTTACCTCAGGCCCGCTGGTGGAGGTTGCCACCTGCTGCTTGCGCTCCGGGATGTTCCGCAGGCCCGGGGAAGAGACCGAGTCCAGCACCACCATCACCGTCAAGCAGGCCTATGACATGGCCGGTGTAGGTCCCGAGGACATAGATGTAGTTGAGGTTCACGACGCCATGGCCCCAGCAGAACTGATGATTTACGAGGAGTTGGGCCTGTGCGGCCCTAACGAAGGCCCTATGCTCATAGAGGAAGGCGCTACCACCTTGAAGGGGCGCATACCAGTGAACCCCTCCGGCGGCCTGGCCGCAAAGGGGCACCCGGTGGGGGCCACGGGCCTTGCACAGCTATCGGAAATAGTGTGGCACCTCCGGGGTCAGGCCGGTGCCCGCCAAGTGGAGGGGGCTAGGGTGGGCATGGTACATAATGTGGGCGGCTTCGTGGAGTGGGACAACGCCGCCAACACCATCACCATCCTCAAACGGTGAATATACTCACCACCCAGCTTCGGCCCCACCGGACCGGCTCAGGCTGTGGCTGGGGCGGCGCTGAAAACATGGCAAAACAGACTGCCCCCCGGTAACCGGGGAGCAGTCTTGCTAAACGTGAAGCGGCTATTTTACTTCTTCCTGCCTTCTACCAAGCCCTTGTTCTTCACCTTAATCATCTTGGGCTTGATTTCCTCTGCCTTGGGGATAGTCAAAGTCAGGACACCATCCTCGAGGTCGGCCTCGGCCTTGTCGCCCCGCAGACCCGTGGGAAGGGTCAAAATGCGGGCAAAGTTCCCGGGGTGCCACTCCCGGCGCAGGTAGCTCTCCTCCTTGACCTCACCCTCCTTCCTAGAGTTGGCCTTGACGCTGAGAGTGTTGCCGTCAATGCTGATTTCCAAATCCTCAGACTTGACGCCGGGCAGCACAGCTCTTGCCACCACAGCCTCCGGAGTATGGTACAGGTCCAGAGGGAAATAGTGGCCGTCAACCTCCGCCTCCCGCAAGCGCAGCGGCCGGAAAAAGTCATCGTCAAACAGCCTGTCTACGGCGTGCCTCAAACCGACCCTCTCCCTTAGCGGCTCCCATCTTACGATGTTCATCCAACACCTCCTAAAAATATTGTTGTTTCGAGGGAGCTCCCTCTTTACAGTACCTATTATAATTCTCCTAACACTTAATTGTCAAGTATCCTGTGTTGGTATTGTCACCCTGGCAGTAAGTAGTTCATCTTACGTGCTACGGACCGCACCTTACCCAACCTTGACAAATATATGTCAACTATCTTACAATATGCGTAGGTGTAATGCAGTGAACAGTCCCAAGGACTACTACGCCATTCTGGGCGTGGACAAGAAGGCCTCCGAGAAGGAGATAAAGCAGGCCTACCGCAAGCTGGCCCGCCGCTATCACCCGGATGTGAACCCAGGGGACCAGGATGCCGAAACCCGCTTCAAGGAGATTAATGAGGCCAACGAGACCCTGTCCGACCCCGAGAAGCGGCGTCGCTACGACCAGATGCAGCAGGGCAGCGCCTTCTTCTACGATTCTTTCCCCAGGGGATCTCGCGGCTCCGATATGTTTTCAGAGTCTGTCGGCAACCGCCGTTCCCCCTTCGGTAGTGGCGGCACTTTCCGCTTTGACCCCGCCGAAGCAGGCAGCGGCATGGGCACCGACCTATTTGAGCGGCTGTTTGGGGAGATGGGTGCCACCCGCCAACGTGCGGACTGGGAACAGGTGGTGGAGGTCTCCCTAGAAGAGGCCTTCTCCGGGGCTACACGCCTAGTCAACACCTCTAACGGCCGCCGCCTAGAGGTGAAGATTCCTCCCGGCGTGAACTCGGGTTCCCGCGTGCGCATAGGCGGCGCCGGCGATGGCCGGGGGGCGCAGGCGGCCGGCGACCTGTACCTGAACATCTCTGTGAGACCCCACCCCAACTTTGAGCGCCGCGGCGACGACCTCTACACCGATGTATCTATACCCCTCACCACGGCGGTGCTGGGCGCCGAGGTGGAGGTCAAGACCCTCAAGGGCAAAGCAATGCTGAAAGTGCCGCCGGAGACCCAGAATGATAAGAGATTCCGTTTGGGTGGCATGGGTATGCCCCGGTTAGGAGGCCGCGGACGCGGTGACCTGTTTGTAAGGGCGCGGGTGCTCCTCCCCACCCACCTCGATGACAAAGAGAGGGAGCTCTTTGAGGAGCTACGGGGGCTCCGAGGAGGCTGACCATGGAAGGCGAAAAAGGCTATGTTGTAGATGCGGTTTTTACCATCAGCGTGGCCGCCCGCATGGTGGGAGTCCATGCCCAGACCCTTCGCTACTATGAAAGGGGGGGACTGGTGAAGCCAGCCCGCTCCCAGGGTCAAATACGGTTCTACTCACCAGGAGACATAGAACGGTTGCGCCAGATAAAGACCCTCATAGATGAACTCGGTGTGAACTTGGCGGGGGTGGATGTCATCCTGCGCCTCACCGAGCGTATGTTGCGCATGGACGAGCAGATGAAAGCCCTTCAGCATATGGTTAAAGAAATGAACGCCGAAGGGACCACAGGGAAAGAAGGCACAGATCATGAAACAGGATAATTTCACAGAACAAGCACAGGATGTCCTCCTCCGCTCCCAAGAGATAGTCAAGCGCTATCACCATAGCCAGTGGGATGTGGAGCATGTCCTCCTGGCCATGCTCGAGTACGAAGGCGGCCTGGCCGGAGAAGTCCTTAGCGAGATGGGGATAGACCGGAGCCGGCTCGCCCAGCAGGTAGCCGCCACCCTGACTGCTTCGCCCAAGATGACCTACGATAACGCTCAGATATACGGCACTCCCCGCGTGGCCAAGCTGATGGAGGCCACCCAGAACGAGGCCACGCGCCTCCAGGACGAATACATCGGTGTAGAGCATATCCTGCTGGCCATGACGGCCGAGCGGGATGGGCAGGCCGCTATACTTCTGCAACAGGCGGGCGTGGACCAGGAGAAGGTCTATGCCGCTCTGGCCCACATCCGGGGCAACCAGCGCATCACCGACCCCCGCCCCGAGAGCAAATACCGCGTTTTGGAGAAGTACGGGCGTGATCTCACAGATCTAGCCCGCCAGGGCAAGCTGGACCCTGTGGTGGGGCGGGAGGAGGAAATCCTCCGGGTGATGCAGGTGCTCACCCGGCGCACCAAAAACAACCCCGTAATCATCGGCGAGGCCGGTGTCGGTAAGACGGCGGTGGCGGAGGGACTGGCCCACAAGATTATAGCCGGGGATGTGCCTGACTCCCTGCAAGGCCGTACGGTGGTGGCCCTTGACATGGGTTCCTTGGTGGCTGGCTCCAAGTTCCGCGGTGAGTTCGAGGAGCGGCTGAAAGCCGTCATCGACGAGGTGCGGAACTCCCAGGGTGAGGTCATCCTGTTCATAGACGAAATCCACACCGTGGTAGGTGCAGGTGCAGCCGAGGGATCCATTGATGCCTCCAACATGCTAAAACCCGCCCTAGCGCGCGGCGAGCTTCAGACCGTGGGGGCTACCACCCTGGACGATTACCGAGAGCACATAGAGAAGGACGCCGCCCTGGAGCGCCGCCTACAGCCGGTGTACCTGGAGGAGCCCGACCCCGAGGTTGCGGTGGAGATGCTGAAGGCGTTACGCCCCAAGTATGAGGCCCACCATAAAGTTCAGATAACCGACGCGGCCCTAAAGGCGGCTGCCAAGCTGAGCCACCGCTACCTGACGGAGCGGCATCTGCCGGATAAGGCGGTGGACCTCATAGACGAGGCCGCCTCTGCTCTGCGCATCAAAGTGCAGAGCGCTCCCCCGGAGGTGAAAGACCTGGAGCAGCGCCTCAGCCACCTCACCAACCAGGAGGATGCCGCAGCGCAGCGGAGTGATTACGAGGCGGCCGCCCAGCTCAAGGTGGAGAAGCTAAACCTGGAAGCCGTTTACCAGAGCCGGAGGCAGGAGTGGGTGCAGCAGGAAAAAATAGGGGGTATGGTAGTTGATGAAGAGGAGATTGCCGACCTTATCTCCAAGTGGACAGGTATACCCGTATCCCGCATGCTGCAAGCCGAGGCCGAGAAGCTGCTGAACATGGAGGAGCAGCTACATCAGCGGGTGGTGGGCCAGGATGAGGCCGTAGAAGCCGTGTCCGATGCTGTCCGCCGGGCAAGGTCCGGCCTCAAAGACCCCAAGCGGCCCATAGGCAGCTTCATCTTCCTGGGTCCTACCGGAGTGGGCAAGACCGAGCTTGGCCGGGCGCTGGCCGAGTACCTTTTTGACGACGAAGAGGCTATGGTCCGCCTGGACATGTCCGAGTACGGCGAGAAGCACACCGTGGCCCGCCTCATCGGCTCCCCTCCCGGATACATCGGCTACGAAGAGGGCGGCCAGCTAACCGAAGCGGTGCGCCGCCGCCCCTACCGGGTGGTGCTCCTGGATGAAATAGAAAAGGCACACCCCGATGTATTCAATGTCCTGCTTCAGGTGCTGGAGGATGGACGGCTGACGGACGGCCACGGCCACACCGTAGACTTTAGCAACACGGTGGTCATCCTCACTTCCAACCTGGGCACTACCGACTGGCAGCACGAAAGTATGGGCTTCCTCCGGGATGAGAAGAATGATTTCCAGCGCATCAAAACTGCAGTGGAGAGCGCGCTCAAACGGGCCTTCCGTCCGGAACTCCTAAACCGCTTGGACGAGGTGATTGTGTTCCATCCCCTGACTCAGGAACAACTACACGATGTAGTAGGGCTGTTGGTGAGAGAGGTGCAGGAACGGCTGGCTGAGCGAGGGGTATCCTTAGAGCTCGGCCCGGCTGCCGTGGACCAGCTTGTGAAGGAGGGCTTTGACCCGGTATATGGTGCCCGTCCGCTGCGCCGTGCCATTCAGCGGGGCCTGGAAAACCCGCTATCCTCCCGCATCCTGTCCGGCGAGTTCGCAGAAGGGGATACCGTTTCCGTGGACTTTGATGGGGACAAGCTCAAGTTCTCCAAGGCCGGTGTAAAGGCCGCCGCTTGAAGCTGGTATCCGGGGAGCCGGGCCGCATATCCGGCTTGTGCCGGCATTTACAACCCAATAGCGATAGCTAGAAGGGGAGCAGCAGTCCTGCTGCTGCCGCCACTCTGACTCCGTTGAACGGCGTGCACACTGCTACACCCAACAGAAACCAATGCTACGAATAGGTACCTTCCCACACTATAGCCTCAGTCTCTCAAATCAGAGCCTTATGCGCTTTATCTTGCTGCAGGGAAGGAATACTTACAAGTGATTCGTACACGATTCGAGATTGCAGCGCCTCCCTTAGAAGAGTCAATGAGCGCCTGAATTTGACAACAGGCCGTATCTGACGGGTAGTCGCGGTGCACACCGCGCATCAGTTTGTTACTTATAGCTGGGCCAAGAGTTGTCTCAGTTTGAGTGCCAGGTCCAATCGTAGAAAGTTCAAGTAGTGTTCCAAGAGGTCCACCAGGCGGAACTCGCACCCTTTTAGATAGCCTCGGCCTCTCTCAGCCGGGACATCTGCTCTGCGGAGTAGCCCAAGATGTTGGTCAGCACCTCCTCGGTGTGCTCCCCCAAGCTGGGGGGCGGAGCGTAAGTTGGCTCCGGGAAAGCGGAGTTGCGGATGGGATTGCCGATGATCCGGTACTCCTGTCCATCATAAATAGTCTTGCCCACCATCCCCATCCCCATCACATGAGAGTCAGCAAAGGTCTGGTCAAGGGTGTTCACCGGCCCACACGGCACATCCTCCGCCAAGCACTTTATCCAGTAGGCCGCGGGCCGGGTGTAGAATATCTCTTCAACGACCTGGTTGAGGGTCTCCAGGTTCTCCACGCGCTTCTGCTGGTCGGTGAAGCGGGGGTCCTCCAGCAGGTCGGGGCGCTCCAGGACCCGGCACAGGTCGCGCCAGTTGTCCTCCGTAATCGCCATCAGCGTGATGAATCCATCAGCAGTATGGAAGATACCCACCAGGGGAACGCCACGGTACTTGGTGCCCACCGGCACTGGGGGAGTGCCGGAGTTCAGGAAATGAGTGCCCTCGTAGTAGAGCATGCACAAGGTCGCCCCCAAGAGAGAGACCTCCATCCGCTGCCCCTTTCCGGTGCGTTCCCTATAAAACAGAGCGCTGGTTACCCCCTGGGAGAGCAGCATCCCCGCCGATAGGTCAGCCAGGGGAACGCTGGAGTTGATGGGCTGGCCCGCCTCACCAGCCATGGACAGCGTTCCGGCGTGGCCCTGCATCACCACATCGGCAGCTGGGCGGTTGGCATAAGGCCCCATGGTGCCAAAGGCAGTGACGGAGCAGCATATGATGCGGGGATTTAGCGGGCACAGATTTTCGTAGTCTATCCCCAGCCGTGTCATCACGTCAGGGCGGAAGTTGTCCAGTACCACATCGGAGCGAGCAGCCAGATCATGGAACACCTGCCTGCCCTCCGGGCTTTTCAGATTTAGGCCTAGGCCCTTTTTGTTACGGTTCAGGTGGATGAAGCGCAGGTCAGCGCTGCCCTGGCTCCACCGGGTGTGGAAGCGCGCCCCCACCCCTTTACCTCCGAATTGGCGAGGTTCCACCTTTATCACCTCTGCTCCCTGGTCCGCCAGTAGCATGGCCCCAAATAGGCCGGCCAGGGTATGGGTGAAGTCGACTATCCGGATACCTGCAAGCAGTCCACTCATAGTTGCGCCGTATTATATACCCTTCCCTTGAGGCATTCAACATAACTTACTCTCGTTCGGCAATGCCCACCCTCTCTCCTCGAAGTTGCATTTAAACCTTTAATACAATATCCCAGGTTTATTACCAAGATCCCAGGTTTATTACCAAGCCATCTACTACCAAATCCAATATCGCGGTAGTTTAGCAAGCATTACCTTAATCCACCCACCCGCCCGGTAGTTAATACTAGGGGGCTTCGCCCCCCCAGCCCCCCCCCCCCCGCCCCCGCAACAAGGGGGGCGCCC
>JASLXN010000008.1:13742-20373 GCA_030740315.1 Dehalococcoidia bacterium
ACGCAGGCCCGCCCCCCCCCCACCCGCCCGGGACGCACACCCAGCGCGCTTCGCCCCCCCACCCCCCACCCCCCCCCCGCCGAACCCAGAGGGCAGCCCCCGAGTAGTCCGCCGAGAAAAGGCATCATACTCTCCGCTAGAGGATATAGCCACCCTGTTGTCCCCCAAATAGTATACATTCTCGAATATCGCTTCTTGACTTAGACTGGTGCCAGTGCTACTCTTCGTGTTAGAAGTGTGGCACAGGCAGATGGAGGCCACACTCCCAGGTAGGCGGACTCTGAACACACAGGCAACTCAAGACAATGATATCGCCCTCGGTAGCTACAAGAACATGTCACCGGAGCAGATGGCTACGTTGGAGGTCACAGAGGGTTCCGGTGCCACCTCCACCGGCCTTTCAAGCCTTCCAGCTTCTGTGGTAGCTTTGCCCACTCTAGCGTGGGAACGAAACACTGCTTCCCATTGGGCAAATGATTATTAATACTGGCGCCTCGGAGCTAATCGGAGCTAAAAGGGTAACAACAAAGTAAATGCGAGACATAGGTTGGCGAGTAGCGGTGATGGTCGCCCTAGCTTTGCTGGGATGGCGTATAGGCGTCGCATTCCTCCTGGAACCCCTGTGGCTCTTGCCCGGTGTGGCTGGGGGCGCTGCGGTAGGGGCACTGGCAGGTCCCTACATCACGGCCCGTCCGCTGAACCACTTGCTGAACTGGGCGACGGAGCTACCCACCCCCGTTCTGGTTATGGGTGTGGTGGGGCTGCTCATCGCCCTGTTCGTCTCCGCCCTCCTCACGCTGCCCCTTTCACTGCTCCCCGGCTCCTACGGACGCATAGCACCCGTCATCGGCGCCATAATTCTCAGTTACACCTTGGTGACCACCCTAGTCAAGCGCAGCAACGAGATATTCAGCCTTTTCGGCCTCAATGCGGAGATCTATAATTCTGACCATATTCGGAGCATGCTGGTGGACACCAGCGTTGTAATAGACGGACGCATAGGCGATGTTTCTCAGACCGGCTTTATGTCCGGAAGCTTGGTCATTCCCAACTTTGTGCTACAGGAACTCCAGCATATTGCCGACTCTGCGGACCCGCTGCGCCGCCGCCGGGGCCGCCGGGGCTTGGACCTGTTAGCCCGTCTCCAGAAGGAGTCCCCCATTCCCATAGAACTGGTGGAGATTCCCTTGGAGGACGGGGAGACCGTGGACGCCAAACTGCTGAAGGTTGCCCAGCAGTGGGGATGTCCCATATTGACCACGGACTTCAACCTGCGGCAGGTGGCCGAAGTGCAGGGCGTCAGGGTGCTAAATCTCAATGACCTAGCGGTAGCCCTCAAACCGGTGGTGCTGCCCGGGGAGGAGATGGGGCTGCGCATAGTCCAAGAGGGCACCGAGCCCGGCCAAGGGGTGGGTTTCCTGGATGACGGCACCATGGTGGTGGTCCAGGGCGGCAGGCCATATATCAGCGCCCAGGTGGATGTCACCGTCACACGGGTCCACCAGACAGCCATGGGCCGTATGATTTTCGCCCAGCCCAGTGAGCCTTCAGGAAACTCCAGGGGGCGGGAATAAGGAACCCAGTATCGGCCGGTGCCCTAATAGTTGCAGCGGGTAGCAGCCAAAGGCTGGGACGAGATAAGCTGTTTCTCCCCCTGCTTGGCAGGCCAATCCTTGGCTGGGTGCTAGCTGCGCTTCAATCTGCCCCATCAATATCATGGGTAGTGTTGGTGGCGAACGAGGGAAACCTAGAGGCGGCCCGGCAGTTGGCCGCTGACTTCCCCCATGTAAGCACGGTATGCCTGGGCGGAGAGAGCCGCCAGGGCTCGGTTGCCGCAGGCCTAGCTCAAGCAGGAGATTGGGAATGGGTAGCGGTGCTGGATGGTGCCCGGCCCTGCACCACCCCGAACCTAGTAGAACGGGGGCTGGAGGCCGCCCGCCAGGCCGGGGCCGCCGTGGCCGCCGTCCCTGCAATGGATACCATCAAGATGGTGGGTAAGGACGGTTTTGTGGAGTCCACTCCACCTCGCCACCGCCTGTGGCTGGCCCAGACCCCCCAAGTGTTCCGCAGGGACATCCTGGCCCATGCCCACCTGCACGCAACTTCGGATGCCACCGACGATGCCTCTCTAGTTGAGGCCCTGGGGTACCGGGTCAAAGTCTATATGGGTTCCTATGATAATATAAAGGTGACTACCGAGGAGGACCTGACAGTGGCCGAGGCCATTCTGAGACTGCGCCGTGAAACATAGGGTGGGGATGGGCTTCGATGCCCACCCGCTAGTACCGGGATGCCCATTGGTACTGGGAGGGGTCAGACTGGACTACGATAAGGGCCTGGCTGGTCACAGCGATGGCGATGCCCTGCTCCATTCTGTTATGGATGCCCTGCTCGGCGCCGCCGGCATGGGTGACATAGGTAGTCACTTTCCGGATACCAACCCCGCCTATAAAGACGCCTACAGCCTGGTGCTGCTGCGGGCGGTGGGCACACTGCTATGGCAACGGCACCTGGTGGTGGTGAACATAGACGCCACCGTTATCGCCCAAGCCCCACGGCTTGCCCCCCATATTCCAGCGATGAAGGACCGCATCAGAGTGGCCCTGGGAGTGGAGCCGAGAAACATCGGCATAAAGGCCACCACCACCGAGGGACTGGGGCTACTTGGCCGGGGAGACGGAATCGCCGCCTATGCCGTGGCCCTCCTGGAGGAGAGAGATGAAGCTGCATAACACGCTATCCGCCCAGAAGGAAGAGTTCCTCCCTGGGGGCAGTGTGGTGGGCATGTATGTCTGTGGGGTGACCCCTTACTCCGATAGCCATCTGGGGCACGCCATGAGCTATATCCTTTTTGATGTCTTGCGCCGCTATCTGGAATACCGGGGCTACAAGGTGCGCCACGTCCAGAACTTCACCGATATAGACGATAAGATAATCACCCGCGCCAACACCCTGGGCATACCCCAAGGCCACCGAGGAGATGCCGCATATTATTGCAATAGTACAGGGCCTGGTAAACAAGGGGTTTGCCTATGAATCGGAAGGCGATGTCTACTTTCGGGTGCGGCGTTTCCCCACCTATGGCCGCCTCAGCAAGCGCTCTGTAGACGATATGAGCCCCTTCGCCGAAGAGGGTGCCAAAGAGGACGCCCTGGACTTCACTCTGTGGAAAGGGGCCAAGCCGATGGAGCCTTCGTGGGAAAGCCCATGGGGCCCGGGGAGACCAGGGTGGCACATAGAGTGCAGTGCTATGAGCCTCAACTATATAGGAGAGACGCTGGATATCCACGGCGGCGGCCAGGACCTGGTGTTCCCTCACCACGAGAATGAGATTGCCCAGTCCGAGTGCTTCACCGGGGCACTCTTTGTCCGCTACTGGCTGCACAATGGCATGCTCCAGATGGGCCAAGAGAAGATGAGTAAGTCGCTGGGTAACCTGCTTACGGTCCCCGAGGTACTTGACCGCTACAGCGCTGATGCCATGCGAATCTTTGTCCTAGGCTCCCACTACCGCAGCCCTCTCACCTACAGCCTAGATGCACTGGAGGCCGCCCGCCGTGGTGCGGAGAGGCTGGTGGGCGCCGCCAGGGGCGGGGCCCGCGTGGGCCGGGGCCGTGGCGTGCCGGGTGATCCCTTCCGCCAGCGCTTCATGAACGCCATGGACGACGATTTCAACACCCCACAGGCGCTGGCCGTGCTTTTTGACCTGGCACGGGATATTAACCGGACGCGGGATGAGGGGCAAGACACGGAGGAGGGGCGCGGCACCCTGTTGGAGTTGTCCGGTGTCATGGGCCTCACGCTGGAAGAGGGCCGCCCCAGCCTCCCAGCCGAGCCGTTCATCGAGGCTCTAGTGCATCTCCGCCAGGACCTGCGAGAGTCCAAACAGTTCTCGCTCGCCGACCAGATTCGGTCCCGCCTCACCGATATAGGTGTAGCCCTGGAGGACACCCCGCAGGGCACCGAGTGGAGGTACCGCCGGCAGTAGGAGTGCAGATGGTCAGCCACCGCTATACCCAAAAGAGTAGCCCCACTCCTCTGTGGGAAGTATAATACATACGAAATGGAGAAAGCGGGCTTTGTGCTCGTCGGGCTGGGGCTCCTCCTGCTGAGGATATCAGCATGGCGGGAGCGCTACAAGAGTTCCGGTGACGACCCCTTCAAAGAAGTGAAAAATGAAGACGGACATACTAATATAGCTACCGCGGATTCAGTGCCGGGGAAAAAGGTGGTTGGGAGTCTGGGGTTGGTGTGCGGCAGTTCAGTACGTGCGCGGCATCTAGGCCGGGAAATATCGGCTGCGTTCCGTAACGTGGTGGGCTGAGAGGTGCTCGAATATACCCGACTCACGGCCCAGTCCCACGGGCATGCCCTGAGCCGGATGAGGGAGGAGGCGGAGGGATTGGGTGCCAACGCCGTGGTGGGAGTCCGCTTTATGACTTCCACGGTCATGTCCGGTGCCGCTGAAATATTAGCCTGCGGAACCGCTGTGACGGTTGAGTAGTAAAGGAGGAATATTGAGCCATAGTATCCATAGTAAGGAAGAGGTGCTCTCCTTGCTCAAGGGGGCTGAGGTGGCCACGGTGGCCACCGTCTCTGGAGACAGGATGCGCACCCGTATGATGCACTTCGCTGTGGATGACGATTTCCACATCTATCTGGCCACCATGAAGGGGGATCCCAAGACCCTCCAGATGACTAATAACCCCGGGCTTTCACTGCTTCTACACCTGCCCGCTGCGGAATTCAACGAGTCACAGGAGGTTGAGTTCACCGGCGTGGCCCGCTTCGTCCGGAACCCGCAGGAAAGGCAGAAGGCCCTGGAAATCACCGCCACAAAGTCGCCCGTGGTTAAGTACCTGATGGAGACCGGTAACTCCGATGCCCTGGACTGCATCAAGGTAGAACCACAGCTAATCAAGCTCCGGGTGTTCCGGGAAATCGTCCAAGGGCTACCCCCCATGGTGATAGAGTTCCCGGGTAGCGGTGAGGCGGTCAACGAGTGGGGTCTGGTAGGACGCAAGGTGGCCAACTGGTACCGAGAGTTTCGGCCTCATTCCCTGACCGCCTCTCTGGTGCCCGTGCTATTGGGCGGATCGGTGGCCTTCTGCCAGCTTGGAGGCATCCTCAACTGGGGGTTCTTCGTCCTGACCCTGCTGGCGGGGGTGCTCTTACATGCCGGGGCCAACACTATAAACGACTACTTCGACCACAAAAGCGGCAATGACGAGGCCAACCGGGAATTTGTGCGACCCTTCAGCGGCGGCAGCCGGCTCATCCAGTTGGGCCTGCTCACGCCCGTAGAGGTGCTGGGGCTATCCCTATTTTGCTTCTTGTCCTCAATAGCCATAGGGCTCTACCTGGCCTGGGCCGCGGGGCCCGTGCTTCTGGTGCTGGGTGCGGTAGGGTTCCTCTCCGCCTTCTTCTATACAGGCCGTCCCTTCTACTTGGCCAGGTACGGTGTAGGCGAGTTTATAGTAGGACTGAACTTCGGCCCCCTGATGACGCTGGGCGCCTACTACGTGCAGACCCAGAGTTTTAGCTGGCTGCCGGTGGTGGCCGCAACCCCCGTGGGGCTGTTCATCGCCGCCGTCCTGTACATAAATGAGTTCCCCGACTACACCGCCGATAAGTCTGTGGGTAAGAACACCCTGGTAGTACGGTTGGGGCTACGGCGAGCGGTGGTGCCTTTTGCCGCTACGATGGTAGTCGCCAACCTGGCCATCATTGGCGGCGTAGCTCTGGACTATCTGCCCCTAGCGGCCCTGCTGGCCCTAGTAGCCCTGCCCGCTTCCCTGTTGGCCATCCGCAACGCCGCCGGCCACTACGACCGCTCCTTTGACATGGCCCCCGCCAATGCCCTGACCATCACCGGGCACCTGGCGGTGGGGCTGGCTATCACCTGGGCCTTCGCTTTAGAGGGCACAGGCCGGGAGGGGTCGGTGATGGTGGCTATGCTAGGGGCCACGTTTTTGGGCTTCATCGCTTACCTCTACTGGTATGTGGAGCGCCAGAAGCGCATCTTCCACGGCCTAAAAGGAGTAGTGGAAGAGAAGTAAGTGTGGTTGCGGCCGGAATGCCAAACCGGTAGGACCCTTTGAATATAGATAGCCGGTATTTGGGGAAAATAGAGATCTACATCGCCGGGCCCAACGGTGAGGTCGACTGGCTAGAGGCTGGGGCGAAGATATTCCTTCCGCTGAAGGTAGCCGATACCTCCGCTCCCCAAAAGCAGCGCCCGGTAAGCTCCCACGCCCAGTAGCTGCTCCCTTCCGACACCTAGCCCAGCAGGCCGCTGTCCGGTGCTAGTAAAACGGCGCTGGCGGCCTGCACCAACAGTGCCTGGCGGGAAATAGGGGCAGACGGCGGCCAGAACGAAGACCCCATCCTGAATGTCCTGTGGCCCCACCCGATCGCTGATGTCCACCAGTGTAGCCTGATGGTTGATTCCCAGAATGACGCCCTTCACGGAGGCAGTCTACTCACCGGGGCCGAAATCGGTGGTCAGTGTAATTATGGCGGGCGCTGCCACCCCCTCAACGTACCCTTCTCTTGCTCCTGGATAAAAGCGAGGGATGCCCCAGCTATGTCAAGCGGACGGAGGTGATGGACAGCAGGACGAAGAGAACCA
>JASLXN010000090.1 GCA_030740315.1 Dehalococcoidia bacterium
TGGGCAGCTTGACTGTGGCGTGCCGTAGATGTATATGGTTGCCAAGGCTGGTGAGGGGTGGTGTTGGCGGTAATTTTCACCAGGAGGAGATCGGATGATATACGAGATGCGCACTTATACGCTTAAACCGGGCTGCACCGAAGAGTTTGAGAAGAGGTTCGCAGAGGCCCTGCCTCACCGCGAGAAGTACTCCAAGCTGATCGCCTTCTGGCACACTGAGATTGGCCCCTTGAACCAGGTTATCCATGTGTGGGAGTATAAGGACCTCAACGAGCGGGCCAGGATACGGGACGAGGCCTTAAAGGATCCCCACTGGCCGCCCAGCGCGCGGGAACTGATAGAGACCCAGGAGACCAAGATTCTCATCCCGGCGGCCTTCTCGCCCCTCCAGTAGAAGGCCACAGGCACACAGGCTGTCAGCAGCTTATGAACGGTTTCGAGAGAGGACATTACTCCTGTCGCGGGAGGCCGGTATGTCCCCCCGTGATCGGTATTCAACATACATAAAGGAGAGGCAATGGAAGGCAGGTTGGATGGGCCGCTTGAGGGCATCCGCATTCTGGATATGACCGTGGGGCAGCAAGGGCCGTATGCCACCGTCATGCTATCCGATATGGGGGCGGAGGTCATAAAGGTGGAGGACCCCCGGTATGGTGGTGACTCAATGCGCGTGGCCCGCCCGGAGATGGTCTTGCAGGGGTTTCAGTATGAGTCCGGGGTTAACGCCTATTTTGAAACCAACAACCGCAACAAGCAGAGCATTACTGTCAACGCCCAGGAGGATGAAGGCCGGGAGATTCTGCTTAGGCTGGCTGGCATGTGTGATGTTTTTGTGCATAACCGTCGGCCCGGAGTTATGGGGAGGCTGGGGTTGGGCTATGAAAGCCTTAAGGAAATATCCCCTGCCATTATCTACGCCTCTGCCTCAGCTTACGGCTCCAAAGGCCCCGATGCCGGTATGCGCGGTATTGACCAGCTCGCCCAGGCTAGGGGCGGCATAATGAGCGTTACCGGCGGGCCGGAAGACGCCCCCTCCTGGATACCTGGCGGCATCGCAGACCAGGTGGGAGGTTTTCTGCTGGCCCACGGCATCGTGCTGGCGCTTCTGGCCCGGGAACGTACCGGCGTGGGCCAGGAGGTGAACACATCCCTACTGGGCGGTCAGATAGCACTTCAAAGCTGGCTGCTGCAGGGCTCCCTGTTCACCGGCAAGCTACCCCCTAAGCTTGGCCGCCAGGAGAGGGTGCCTCTGTTCAATACCTACCAGGCCCGGGACGGCAAGTGGCTGACCCTGGCCATTATGGGGCGGGCCTTCTGGCCTCGCCTTTGCCGTGCCCTCGATGCACCGGAACTTGTGGATGATGCCAGGTTCGCCAGCCCGGATAAGAGGCTGGAGAACAAGGGGGAGCTTATCTCCCTCCTGAGTGGTATTTTCGCCACAAAAGACCGCGACACATGGATGCAACTGTTGATGAAAGCGGATGTCATGGCGGCTCCGGTCAAAGATTATGTGGAGGTGGCGGAAGATCCACAGGCTACCGAGAACGGGTACATCACCGATTTCAATCACCCGGTGCTTGGGGCTACAAAGGTACTCGGAACACCTATTCAACTTGGGGATACCCCCGGTAGGGCCAGGACCGCCGCTCCGCGGTTGGGGGAGCATACCGAGGGGGTACTGACCGGTCTTCTGGGCTACAGTGCAGGAGAGGTGGAGGGCTTTAGGACAAGAGGGGCCATTTGAGGGGTGCTCAGAGCAAAAAGATTGTTGCGCAAGCATGTCTTTAAACCTCCCGCCCCACCCTGGCAAATCATAATCCTGGGATGGTTGCCTATTTGGTCGAGAGATAATCCAAGGTAAACAATTTGACTCTCTGTCGTTTACGGCACTTCTGAATAGACGTCATCCTTGACTCTAAAAGTCTCCGACCTGCCGCCGGTTGAAGCGCAGTTAATTTGTCTCTACAACCGGATATTGGGAAATGTTATTGTGGATGTGGATACCACTTCCTGATGACATCTGCGTTTTATGACCTGCTGTTGGAGGCTGTGGCAGTTGGCGGATAGGCGGCACAAGTACACCGACCAGACTGCTTTTTGCTACGAATGTGAATATCTATCCCCGTCAAGAGCGGGAGCCGGCAGACAAAGAAGCGGCGGGAATGTGCTCAGCGCAAGCGGCGCAAGTCATGGCGTGATAGTCCTATGAGTACGGTGACGGCCAGCACGGCCACACCGCTCCACAGCAGAGCCCGCCCAACCCCTATGAACTCGGCTACTGCACCCACCGGTACCGTGCCCACCGAGTTCATGGCGAAGGTGAGCATGTAGAAGCTAAGGACCCGGCCACGGAACTCGTTGCTCACGGAGGTCTGTATCAGGATGTTGTTCAGAGTCATGAACCCGGTGCTGGTAAACCCAAGCAGCAGCAATAGCGGTATTGCCACGGTGAGGCCTGTGGACAGTGAGAAGGCGATTAGCCCCAGCCCCCAACTGGCGGCCGCCATCACTAGCAACAGCCCCTTTCTTCCCGAGTTGCCCAGGGATGCTATGGAGAGGCTGCCCACAATGGCTCCTAATCCCACCGTGCTCATCAACAGCCCGTAGCCTGCGGGGCCTTGCCGCAGCGCTTCCACGGCAAACGCCGGCATCAGGTTGCGGAACGGCAGCCCCAGAAACAGGGTGGCCAGGGCCATGACTAGCAACCAGAGCACCAGTCGGTTGTTCCAGACGTACTTGAAACCGTTGGTGATGTCCTGGACAGGAGAGGAGGCTGTGGCAGGCCGGGCGGGAGGCTCTTGCGTACGCAAAACAACTACAAGAATGGAGATGCCGAAACCAAGGGCGATGAGGTAGTACATCCAGTCCACCCCTACGGTGCTGATGAGGACACCAGCCAGTGCTGGGGCGATTAGACGCATGGAGTTCATAGCCCCGGAGTTTAGGGCGACGGCGTTGGCGATGCGTTCCGGACCCGCAAGCTCAAAGATAAACGACTGGCGGCTGGGCATGTGTAGGCCGATGGCGGTCCCGGCCACCACACCGCTCGCCAAGAGGTGCCAGAAGGCGATGTGCCCAGTTGTAACCAGCAGGCCGATGACCACGGCCCCCAATCCCGAGACCGCCTGCATGCTAATCATGATACCCCTTTGGCTCATCCGGTCGGCGGCTACGCCGCCCGGCAGAGAGAAAAGCAGCATGGGCAGCCCCCAGGATGCTACGGCAATGCCCACTGCCAGGGGTGACTCGGTAAGCTCATAGGCCAGCCAGCCCCGGACCACCTGCTGCCCCTGGAAGGACAGTCCGCTGGTCAGGATGCTGACCATAAACCAACGGTAACCCGGCAGTGATAGTGCCTGAAAGGTACGCAACTATGTCACGCGCCCCGAAGCCGGGACGCCCTTGGTGCTAATGAGCGGGGCTTCATGTTTAGTCTGTCAGGAGTATTCGCGAGCACAGGCCTATCGGTAGAAGTTGACCATGTGGGCTATGCCGTCGGCCATGGTGAAGCGGGGTTCCCAGCCTAGGTCGCGCCTGAAGCTGTAGCTGTCCAGATGGCCGGGGAGGCTGGGGTCAGGGTAGCTCTCATCGAAGGTCACCGGGGAGTCTGGGAAATATCCCAGCACCATGTCCACTACCTCACGGGTGGTCTTCACCTCGCCGCTCAGGGTATAGGCCAGCTCACCGGGGTGGGGTGTGGTGGTCGTCAGCACCGCCGCCTCCGCTATATCCTCAACATGGAGCCAGTTGGACGGCTGCTGGCCGGTGGGTGCTTGGGCGGGTCGGCCCTGTGCCAGGTCCATGACTAGTCGGGTGAGGAAGCCGGACCATCCCCTCACCGCCCCCGGCCCGTAGACCACCGGAAACCGCAGCCCCACAGGCTCTAGGCCGTAGCTGTGAGAGTAGCGGCGGGCCACCACTTCATTCACTACCTTGCACGCCCCGTAGATGACACGGGGGTCGTAGGCGGCATCGTTGGCCACCACACCACCGGCGCCAGCGCTGTGTGGACCGAAGACGGCTATGGAGCTGGCCCACACCACCCGGCGTGCTCCCCACTCGCAGGCGGCATCAAAGACATTGTTGGTGCCCTCGCAGTTGACCTTGGTGGCCAGGCTGGGGTTGAACTCCGTATCCCGGCCCAGCATATAGGCCAGGTGGATGACCTTTTGCACCCCTTGCCCACGGCCGGCCCTCAGAAGCTGGCCCAGGTCGGTCACATCCCCCTGCACCACCTTTACCGCCGGCATGTTTTTAGGGCCAACCACGCTCTCTAGATAGGTGGGGTTGGGGGCCAGGTCATAGGATACGGCGCTGTCGCCTCGCTCCGTCAGTTGTCTTATGACATGGGCACCGATGAACCCCGTACCCCCGGTGACCAGATAGACCATGTTACCCTCCCTGTGGTGGTGAGGGCGGCAGCGATGGCGTGGGCAATTCCAACGGCGAGGATATCCTCGACACAGGCCGTGAAAGCAGCGCCTTGTGCCACTGCTGAAGCCTGGCTTCGGAGGCCCGGGATATTATACCCCGCACTCCAGCCTCCGCCAGCCGACCCACCTCCTCGCCGCTAAGCTTCGGGGATACCCATGCTAATAGGGGTCTGCCCAGCAGGCCCGACAGGCGGTGACAGTCCATCAGGCAGCGGATGCTTAACGCACCGCTCTGCAGGTCCAGTGCCGCTGCATCGACAAGGCTACCCAGTGCCCTTATATGGCTATCGGCGAGGTCTGCGTTGACCTTGAGTAGCTTGCCCATGCCGCTGTCCAGGGCCTCCGCCGGGGACTCCAGAGAGGTGAGCACTACGAAATCGCAGCCCGACTCCTTCAGACGGGAGGCCTTTTGCACTCCCAGCGTGTCTATCGAGACCCCCCAGGGGGCGTCCCCGGTGGGAGGGGTTAGCTGCTCCTGAGGCTTACCCGTGCTCTCAACAAGCACCGCACCGGCCCCATCCGGGGCTGCGTTCCCCGGCCCCAGTATGGGGATGAGGAGCAAGGGTGTCTCTTGGGGTGTGGTGTTGGGCTGGAAGCCCAGTGGTGTTGTTGTTCCTTTTGAAAGCCGCTTCAGCTTTTCAGTGAGCCGACTCATAGTCCCCTTCCTATGCCAGTTGGTGGGGGGTGACACCAAGACTGGAGATTTATCGTTAGGATGCCGTCAGCCCGATGGATGCCGCCAACCCGGCACGGTAACTCCGGTGACGCCTTGGACACCCGCCCTCGGTTATGTGGTGACTTGGTGTGTCAATCATGCCAGCCCGCGCTGGGTGGTGTCAATCGAATCGGGCATCGGTCTATTGCTCGGCCTATTTGGAAGCCTCTGGTCGCTCGTCTGGAGGACTGCCGGGACTTGCACAAAAGTATATTGGGGTGGGCTATGCCCGCTTGAATCTGACCAGTGATACCTCTTCAGTTACATCGTCAAAGACCGCCTCCACCGGCATGTCACAGGAGATGTCTTCGTTTGCAGTGCCGACTATGTTGGAGGTTATTTTAGGGCCTTCCTCCAACTGCACCACGGCCACATTATAAGGCAGGTCGTCCCTGAACGCGGGGTAGTAAAGTTGGTGGAAGATAACCCAGGACCATACTTTGCCTTTCCCCGAGACCAGAGTCCATTCGTAGGAGCCGGAAAGGCACTTGGGACAGGTGGCATACGGTGGATACTGTAAGTGTCCGCAGCCGTTGCATTTCTGGAGCATGAGCTCATGCCGCTTGGCCGCCTCCCAGAAAGGGTGGGACAGCCTGGTGACTCTGGGCAGTGGCTTCTTATATTCAGTCAAGGGGATCTACCTCCTGTAGATGTGGCCGGTAATGATATCGGGTATGACGGCATACTGGATTGTGCGGCAGTCCTTAATCTGGCGCTCCCCGCACTCGCCCCGTAGCTGGCGGACTGCCTCCACCTGGAATGCCCAGCCCTGCATATAGCTCTCCGATAGGTGGCCGCCGTTGGGATTGACTGGAAGCTCTCCCCCTATAGAGATGTGTCCCCGTTGGACGAAATCCAGCCCCTCACCCACCGGACAAAAACCGAAGCCCTCTAGGCAGAAGACTATGGCGGGCGAGAAGTGGTCGTATATCATAAAGCAGTCTACATCCTGACGCGTGATGTCCGCCGCCGGATACAGCCGCTGGGACACCGAGCCCATGGCGGCATAGGCAAAGTCATCGCTGATATATTGGGCACTTCCAATAGATGTGCAGTTAGCCATGGCGGAGATGTATACGGGAGGTTTTTTCAGGGCGCGGGCCCGTTCCGCGCTGGTTATAATCAGGGCCACTCCGCCGTCGTTGATGAGACAATAGTCTAAAATGCGGAGCGGCTCCGCTACGAAGCGGGTGTTAAGGTAGTCCTCAACGGTGAAGGGGTCTTTCATAACCGCTATGGGGTTCAGGGCGGCGTGTTTCCGCAGAGTCATGGGGACGGCTGCAAGCTGCTCCGGAGAACCCCCGTACTGGTGGAGGTAGCGGTTCCACATGGTGGCGAAGGAAGCGCCTGG
>JASLXN010000091.1 GCA_030740315.1 Dehalococcoidia bacterium
CAACTATGGTATAATCCCAACTCATGAACAGCATGCTTGGGGGATACGGAGCGTTGGACTTGACCGACTGGAGGGGATGGCTCTGCGGGCGGGTTCTGGCCGATATGGGTGTGGAGGTCACCAAAGTGGAACCCCCCGGAGGCGACCCGGACCGAATGCGGGAGCCTTTCTATCATGGGGAAGCCCAACCTGAGAAGAGCCTCTGGTGGTGGGCATATAACCAGGGGAAAAAAAGCATCACCCTGGATATCGAGATCCCGACCGGCGCAGAGGTTCTCCGCTCGCTGGTCAAAAAGACGGACTTCTTTATAGAGAACTTCCCTCCTGGACATCTAGATGCGCTGGGATTAGGTCATGCCACCCTACAGTCACTGAACCCTAGCCTTATCTGGGTATCCATCACCCCTTTCGGCCAGGATGGCCCCTATCGGGACTACCGGGCAACCGATATCGTTACTATGGCCTTGGGAGGGTTTATGTCCGTCACTGGCGAACCGGGCCGCGCCCCGTTGCGCCTGAGCTTTCCCGTCTCCCATTCCCTTGCGTCACTGCAGGCGGCCCTGGGGGCGATGGTGGCTTTCCATCACCGGCAGGCCACCGAGGAGGGTCAGTTTGTGGATACCTCCGCCCAGGAAAGTGTGGCCACCGCACTTCTCAATGCATTGCCTATGTGGGATATCAACCGGGTTATGATTGAGAGGTCGGGCCGCTTCCGGTCCGGTTTGAGCTCTGGGGTAAAGCAGAGACAGATGTGGGCATGTAAGGACGGAGAGGTGGCCTTTATGGTGTTGGGGGGACTGGGTGGGGCACAATCAAACCGCGCCCTGGTAAAATGGATGGAGGCAGAGGGCATGGGGAACAATATGCTGAGCTCGATGGAGTGGGACCAGTTTGATATGGCCACTGCCAGCCGTGAGTTCCATAGCCAGGCGGAAGAGGCCATAGGACGGTTCTTCATGGCCCACACCAAGCAGGAGCTACATCAGGGGGCTGTGGATCGTGGTATATGGCTCCAGCCTGTCTCCATTCCTAAGGACATAGCCGAGAGCGCACACCTTGCAGCCCGTGACTTTTGGGCAAAGGTGCCACATCCTGAGGTGGGGGAGGATATCATTTATCCTGGACCCTTTTTCAAGTCCACCGCCACTCCCATACAGGTGGGGCACCGTGCACCTCTGGTGGGCGAGCACAACCAGGAGGTATACAGGGAAGTGTTGGGTCTCGGCGATGGGGACCTGGAGGACTTGAAACAGAAGGGGGTGATTTAGTATATGGGCCGTCTTGTCTTTGAAGGTCTGAAAGTCCTGGACTTTACCTGGGTGGCTGCGGGGCCCATCCTCACTCAGTCTCTGGCCGACCACGGCGCTATGGTGGTGAGGGTGGAGTCAGCCACCCGGCCCGATATCCTGCGCATGGCCCCTCCCTACAAGGACAAGAAGGCGGGCATAGACCGCAGCGGCTACTTCGCCCGCTTCAACACCGATAAGTACGGAGTTAGCCTTAATCTCAACCATCCTCGTGCTGGCTCCGTAATCAGGCGGCTCGTGGACTGGTGCGATGTGGCAGTGGAAAACTTCACCCCGGGTTCTTTGAAGCACTGGGGGTGGGACTACGAAGAGTTGCGCAAACTCAAGCCTGATATCATAATGCTCAGCACAAGCAACCAAGGGCAGACCGGTCCGCACAGTCACCACCCAGGCCACGGCGGCATCCTGACCTCCCTTGCTGGGTTCTCACAACTCACCGGCTGGGAAGACCAGGAGGCATGCCAGCCTTTCGGCGCCCTGACCGATTTCATCACCCCCCTGCTGGGCACCATCGCCCTTATCGGTGCTCTGGAGTTCCGCCGCCGCACCGGAGAGGGCCAGTACCTGGACCTCTCCCAGTACGAGTCCAGCCTGCTTACCCTTACCCCGGTGATGCTGGACTGGTTTGCAAACGGACACCAAGCCACCCGCATGGGGAACCGCTCCCCTCATGCTGCTCCTCATGGCGCTTACCCGTGCCAAGGAGAGGACAAATGGTGCGTGGTGGCGGTGGAGAGCGAGCAGGAATGGCTGGCTCTGTGTCGTGCCTTAGGCCAACCCTTCCTGACCGATGACCCCCGGTTCACCTCCCTGGATAAGCGGATGCAGAACCAGGATGCCCTGGACCTTATAATAACTGATTGGACCTCCCAAAGGACACCCCAGGAGGCCATGGACATACTCCAAAAAATCGGGGTACCAGCAGGGGCGGTCCAGGATCCGGCCGAGATGCTGGAAGATATCCAGCTAAAGCATAGGAGACACTTCAAGGTCTTGGAGCACCCAGAGATAGGGCCTCAACACTATGAGAACCCCCCTTTCCACCTCTCCCGTACACCCGCGGAGTTGCGGATGCCCTCACCCTGCGTGGGCCAGCACAACGAGTACATATACAGGGAGGTGCTGGGAATGCCAGACGAGGAGTTCGTGGAGCTGCTGGTGGACGGTGTGCTGGTATAGTAGTGCCGCGGACGGCACTGGTCATTGGGGGTACCGGCCCCACCGGCCCCAGTATCATAGAGGGGCTGCTTCAGCGTGGATACCGGGTCAGTATCCTTCACCGGGGAGTCCACGAGGTGGAACTCCCTGCAGAAGTGGAGCACATCCACGCGGATCCTCACTTTATCGCTACCTTTACCGAAGCCTTGGCTGGGCGCACCTTTGACCTGACTGTGGGCATGTACGGCCGGTTGCGACACACCGCAAGGGTAATGCGGGGGAGAACAGGAAGGTTCATCGGCGTTGGAGGGGTGGCGGTCTATCTCGGCTGGGTGGATCTCTCCCATCACCCCGGCGGTGCCCTGCCCCTTCCAATCCCCGAAGATGCCCATCTCGTCACCGACTCCGCCCAGCACAAGTTCGCCTACCTCATGGTCAAGAGTGAGGAGGCGGTGCTGGATGGCCACCGTGAGGGAGCCTACAGCGGCACCGTGCTCCGCTACCCCATAATCTACGGGCCCCGCCAGCTGGTGCCACGGGAGTGGAGCATCATCCGCCGCATCCTAGACGGACGGAAACAATTCATCCTGCCCGAAGGCGGACTCTATTTGGAGACACGGGGCTATTCCGAGAACATGGCCCATGCCCTGCTGCTGTGCGTAGACCAGCCCGATAAGGCGGGAGGCCAGACATACAATGTGGGTGACGACCGGATGTGCTCTCTGCGGGAGTGGGTGGAAATGGTGTGCACCATCCTGGGACACCGCTTTGAGTTGGTGACCATACCGTTGGAGGCGGCCTTTCCCGCCCGGGTCTACACCGCCGTACTCTGGGAAGGCCAGCCCTACCACCGGGTGATGGACACCTCAAAGATAAAACGGGAGCTTGGCTACCAGGACCTTGTGTCTGTGGAGGAGGCCCTGCGACGCACGGTGCGGTGGCATGTTGACAACCGGTATGAGCCGGGGGGCGAGATAGAGAAGCTGCTGGGCGACCCTTTTGACTACGAGGCTGAGGACAGGCTGATGCGGGCCTATTTGGACAGCGTGGAGAGTCTCTCCAGGCTACCTGGCACCCGCCCCCAGTGGAGCCATCCCTACCCTCATCCCAAAGAGCCTCACCAGCTTTCATAATGGTATGATTCCAATGAATAAAAGGCTGGAATGCGACATTGGTGTGAGGTTTATCATTACCGACTATGTAGAGCAGGCTTTATCCCAGGCAGCCTACACTAAGCTGGAAGACGGCACCCTTGCAGGCCGCATTCCGCCCTGTAAGGATATAGCAGCTTTCAGGGGCCCAGCCTCCGTGACTGCCAGCCAGAGTTGTGCTCACTCCTGGAGAGATAGATTCTGGATGGCTTGAAGCAGGGCCACACCTTACCCGTTCTGGCCGGAATAGACCCAAACCGGAATTCGCGGCGTTAGCCCATGGAGACCGTGTAAAACGCTTTGGGTGTGGGCTTGTTTGCCCTGTTCGCCTCCATCATAGGTCGCAGGATAGCTAATTATTAGGCTAAAATACGTCCACCTGATGGGAGGGAAGGGACAAAGTCGCATTGCCCTCAGCGGTCACCGTGCCCCGCTGGCTCTCACACCATACCTCTAGGTCCACCAGGCTCTCTCCGCCCTCCTGTCGCTTATCCGTCACCTTGCCCCGGCACCAGGTGACATCGCCGTATATGTTGGGAAGCAACAGCTTTACCCTGAGGTTCTTCATGAAACCTTGGTCGCTCATCCAATTGGTCAGCAGGTTGCCCACCCAGGAAATACGGTCAATGCCACAGTCGTGGGCGAAAGGGAAGCCGAATATACGGGCCACCTTATCGTCAATGACCGAGGCCTCCCAAGAGTCAACCATTCCGGTTTCGGGGTCTGTAAAAGCGGAGCTCGGGTGCCTCTGGTGGTACTCCACGAAGCGGGCAAAGCCTTTGACCGGGCTGGTGGAACCCACGAACTGAAGGATGTCTTCGGAGGTAAGCGGTCCTCTCACTACTGGTGTCAGTGCCTCACCAACAGCCACATCTTCATAGTACCGAGGGGCAGAGCCACGGATTTCTTCGTTGTCATATCCGTCCTCCACCTTTTGCAACTCGTCGGCGGGGTAGGGATATTTGTTCCAGTTCAGGTATTTCCCTCTGTTCACCGCCTCCTGGCGGTTGGTGCGAAACACCTGGGATACAGCGCGGGCCACCGGCTCGTTCTGCCCATTGAAATAGTTCACCTCTCCCGTTTGCAGCACCATCGGCCCACAGAATCGGCCGTTCTTCTCTTCCACGCCCAGCAGGCGTGCCCGGACCCGGATATCATCCCCCTGCCGGACCCATTTGTAGAACTCCCACTCCGTTCCGCCGTAAATGGCATGAAGGTCAGGTAATTTGGCAACAATGAAGGTGTTGTCCACGCCATAGAGCCAGCATGGCGGGGCCACCGGAAAACCAGGCCCGTAGCGCCGTGCGTAGGCTTCATCCAGAAATAAGGGGTTGCGGTCACCTATGCCTCGGGTCCAGCGAAGAATGGCGGAGCGGGCCGCCTGGTTCCAATGCGGTTCACGACGCATGAGTGCGCCTACAAGGTTTCTGGCCTCAGCCAGGGAGTTGTCTCCTGAAGAAGTGTTTACAGCAGGCATCTGTTACTCCTGAACCGAGCGTGAAGGGAGGCGGACTACCGCAGAGCCGGGCATGGTTACTTGCTCCTCCTGGTTTATTCCCAAGAGCTGACATCGCACTAGGGTCTCCCCATTCTCCACCCACTTCTCCTCTACTGTGCCCTTCATATATGTGACATCGCTGACCACATTGGGCCGGCGCAGCCAGCCGCTGAGCTTCTTGAGGAAGGCATCGTCGCCCATCCAGTCGGTGATGAAGCGGCACAGCCATGATATCCGGTGAGGCCCTACATCGTAGACACCTGGCATCCCCACCTCTTGGGCCATGAAGGACTCCCAGTGGCCTCGGTGAGGGTGGTCCTGGATACCGGTAACGGGGTCTACATAGGTATCAGCAGGGTGGCGGCGACGGTGAACAAGCTGGTAGACATGGCCACCGGCGTGGGCCTCCCCTTCCGCGGTATACACGCCCGTATCGGTAAAACTGCCGGTGAGAGCAATATCCACCGCCCGAAGTGGCCCGTATGCTAGCGGACTCATCTCCTCACCCTCAACCACATCTTCCCAATAGCGGAGCCGCCCTCCCCGCACCTCTTCCTCCAGCATCGCCTTCTCTATGGCTTTGAGCTCATTTGTGCTCCATGCACGGTTGCGGGCCTCGTACTGCATACCGCCTTCGGCTTGCCGCCGGGGGGTGCGTGCGCAATAGACCTGTGCACGGGCCACTAATTCACCCCTCTGGTTAGTGCAGACCGTTTCTCCCTTTTGCATATACCACTGAGACACTGCAGCCCCTTTTTTCTGTACACCTCCCAGATACCTCCCCCTCATGACAATAATATCGCCGGGGCGCATAACCTGGAAAAACTCCCATTCGGTGCCGGCGTAAATCCACTGTACCCCCCGCATCCCCGGGGCGATTATGGCTGTGCCCACCATGGCCGGAGGCGCTATAAGTCCTCCCCAGCGGGTCTTGCGAGCGTACTCTTCATCTAGGAACAGGGGGTTGGTGCTTCCCATGTAGTTGCAGAAATCGCTGATATTGTCCCTGGTTATCTCAATGGTGACGCGCGAGCTACGCCAGTCCATGCCAATGCGTCTGTCGGCGTCTGCGATGCTCTCTTCCGTGATAACGGGGTTCTGCGTCTCCACTTGATAGGCCTGGTCCTTGTAGCGGACTATGGGCTCATTCTTTTCGCCCATGATGGGACTCCTTTCCGCAATGTGCCTGCATCGCTCATAAGGCTACCCGATTTTAGCAGAAGAGACGCACTTAGCACCACCCGGGACATTTCCACGAACACACGGATTTTCAGGACCGTTTGGAACACGGACCTTCACCGTTCTCAGAATGAGGGTGGAGCACTACAAGCCCTGAAAAAGAAAAAGAAGGAGGCGTTTCCTGCAAGGGTGGAAAGGGAAGAA
>JASLXN010000092.1 GCA_030740315.1 Dehalococcoidia bacterium
AAGACCATGAAGGCGCTGCTACCCTTCGGTGAAACCACACTGCTGGAATACCAATATTCCTCTCTAACATCAGTGCCTGAGATATCAGGGGTGGTGGTGGTGGTGGGACACCGGCATGAAGAGTTGTTTCCCCTGGTGGAGGGTCGGGCCGGGGCCTGCCCTGGAATTGACGCAGGGATGAGGGCTGTGGTCAACCCTGACTATCGGATGGGGCGGACGTCTTCCATAAGGGCTGGGCTGAGGGAGGTATTGCACCATGCTGACGGCATCCTCATCATAGGGGTGGATCAGCCTCGCCCCCGTACGGTGCTGACCAAGCTGGTGGCGGAACACCTTGGGGGCAACGTCCCCATCACCGCCCCTACCTACCGTGGAAAGAGGGGCCACCCCACCCTGTTCTCGGCAACTCTCCTGCCGGAGTTGTTGGCTGTCTCCGAGGAGAAACAAGGGTTGAGGGAGGTCATGTCCCGCCACAGGGCCGAGGTGCGCGACATAGAGTTTGACACCCCAACTGTGCTTCTGGATATCAACACCCAGGAGGACTACCAGGAAGCGTTGAAGTTGCTGGTTCCTTAGCGGTATACCTCCCGGCGTTGGCTTACACGTAGGACTGTGACCACATTCCGGTCGTCATCCATGTGGTACACAGCCCGGTAGTCCCCCTACCCGGATACAACACAGGTCAGAGCCCTTGAGCTTGAGCACTCTATGTGGGCGTGGGTTGTCCTCCAATTGGCGTAGCGAAGCAGTGTTGGTTAGGTGGGTGTCTCTATCGAGCGTGGCTAAGGCACTGCGGGCTGTCCGCCGCAGGTTAACGGTGTAGCGCACCTTTGTGCTTTTGCATCTCCAACGCTCATTCGACCTCGTCCAGGGTTACGATGCCTTACTCGTCCGCGAGGGTGGCTGGCCCTCCAGGATATCAATCTCGTCCCCCGCCTTTCCACCGTGACCCTCACACCCGGTCATTAAGGGATTTATCGGAGAGAGCGGCTAGGGCTTTGCACCGATGGCACAGCCCGGCGGGCACGTTGGGAAGCATCATCCGTTGCCTCTTGGGGGTATCCTTTGCGATAGCGCATCTCTTGTCACGAAAGCTACGTTGGGTATTGCCACGGGAAGGAAGGAAGTCGCAGCAATGTAGGGGCGCCGCTTGCCGCGGCCCTACATATGTGGTGAGGGACTCTGAGTGGATGTTTCCGCCAGAGGATATTCACACGGGTGGATGGAAACAATGTGCGTTGGGCGGCCTCAGCCTAGTATGGTTTTTGCAATCCGTTCTTTTGCGGCCCACCCGCCCTCGGTTTTATTGCTTGAGGCCGAAACCCCTCAAGCCTCCAAGAGAATCAGGAGTATCATATGCTGCTGTGGCCCTTGGCTGATGAAGTAGGTGTTTCCTACCCAAAGCGGGAGTTTCAGTGGGTGCAAACCCATGACAGATGGAGGAGGTGGGTGGGGAACAGGCTTCAGCCCCTACCCCTCGCCGTCCTTTGGGTGGCGGGGCTGGCGACGGTAGGGTCCGTGGCTACATTGATGAGGGCGGCCTTGCTGGAGGCGAAGGCCCGCTCCAGGGCGGGGTGGATGTCTTGGGGACGCTCCACGTACTCACCGTGGCCCCCCAGGGCCTCTACCACCTTGTCATACCGGGTAGGCCCTAGCTCGGTACCTACTACCCGGTTGACCCCGTAGATTATCTCCTGACGGTGTTTTATCATTCCCCAGGCGGCATCGTTGGCCACCACCACTACGATGGGCAGGTTGTGTCGGATCGCGGTATCCATCTCCATGCCGTTGAGACCGAAGGTGCCGTCGCCGTTGAGCACCAGCACCTGCTCCTGCGGACGGGCCAGCTTGGCGGCGACGGCGAAGGGGATGCCGGATCCGATAAGCCCCAGGTTGCCCTGGTCCATCCACCGCCCCGGCCCGTACACCCGCATCCCCATGGCCGCGAAGACGGCGCAGTCACCACCGTCAACCACCAGGGTGGAGTCACGGTCAAGGAAATCGCCTATCTCTTTGCACAGGCGTAGGGGGTGTATGGGTACATTGTCGGAGGCGGCATCGTCATCCACCCGCTGGCGGCGAGACCGGCCCTGGCGCTGCACCTCGGATACCCAGTCTGGCCTCCCCCACCCCTTCATATCCCGGGAAGCCTCAATTAGCTGCTCTAACACCCGCCGGGCGTCGCCGGCGATGCCGATGTCTATGGGCCGGTTGCGGCCTATTTCACCGGCGTCGATATCTATTTGAATCCACCTCTGTCCGGCTTCCGGGGCGGCGAAGACCGGGGGCTGCCCCTTGTTAAGCCAGTAGTTGATGCGGGTGCCCACCACCAGGATGACATCTGCATCCCTTGCGCCTACCCGGTAGGGGCCGAAGCACAGGGGGTGATCTTCGGGCAGGCAGCCCCGTCCCATCTGGTTGAGGAGCACAGGGGCCTGGACCAACTCAGCTAGCTCCCGAAGCTGCTCGGATGCCCCGGACCAATTTACGCCGCTGCCGGCGATGATGATGGGGCGTTGGGCGTTGTGCAGGGCCTCCACCGCTGCCGCCACCAGGTCTGGGTCCCCCTGGGGCCGGGCACGGGTGCGAGACCAGGGGAAAGGTGGCACCTCAGACTCATCCATCTTGGCCTCCAGTACATCCTGGGGGATATCCAGGAACACGGGGCCGGGGCGTCCGGAGGTGGCATAGCGGAAGGCCATGGCTATGTACTCCGGAATACGCTTGGGGTCATAGCAGGTGGCGGCCCACTTGGTGATGGGTGCCAGAAGCTGGGTTTGGCTGTAGTCCATGCCGAAGCCGGTGTCGAAGTCACGCAGAGGGACGCGGCCGGATATGGTAACTACCGGGCTGGCCATTTGGTGGGCGGTGATGATACCGGGGACGGCATCGGCCAGCCCTGGCCCAGCGGTTACCACGGCCACCCCCGGCTCCCCGGTTACCCGTGCCCAACCGTCGGCCATGTGGACGGCTGCCTGCTCGTGCCGGGTGTCGATGATGCGCATCTCCTCGTCGAGGCAGGCGTCGAAGATAGCCATATCGTAATCTCCTGAGAGGGCGAATATTTGCCCTGCCCCCTGCGCCTTTAGCGCCCGGACCACTAGGTCGCCGCCGTCCACCGTAGCCATGTAGCCCTCCCGTACCAAGGTTGCTCCCATTTTACCCCGCTGGGGCCGGGATGCCAAAAAGGTAAGGGTGCTTGGCTTTTTCCTGCTCATCCATGGGTTATGTTCTAGGATGGAGAACCCTCTCAAACCCCAGCGGGTTATTGCCGAAAGCGAATATTGCAGGAGCGGGCTATTTATACGAAGAGGGGGTGTTCCAGGGGGCATAGCCCCCTGGGGAAAAGCACCGAGTGGGTGGGTGGGAAGGGCGATACCTCTAAATGCGCTGGGGGGACCTGCCCGTGTGTGGTAATTGGGTCTTGCATCTCTGTCCCATTGCTTTTTTGTCGTACGCAAAAAGCCTTTGCACCATGCTTTTTTGTCGTGCGCAAAATACCTTTGCCAATATCCCGATCTGGCCCTAGCCCTTCATGGGCCATTGGGCCACGCCCAGCCTTGCCACTGGACTTGTGGTTTACAGCTCCCTCACCGTTTCCTTGCCAGCCACGTATTATGATTCCCCTTTCTGGCACTGGCCTTCTACGTGCCTTGTTATTTTGGCGTACGCAAAATACCTTTGCGCCTTGTAATCCTTGATCACCTTGTGCCGGGAACGGCCGCTTAGGCTATTCACCGCCTGTTGTAGTAAATTGCTGGTAACAATCTTCCGGCTAAAGGGAAGAGAGGAGAGACTATGAGGTTTGTCAGACTTTACACCGGAGAGGACGGACAGTCTCACTTGGAGGAAATGGACGCGCCCATGGCCTTGGTGGAGCAGGCTCCCTTTGAGCCGGTTACAGGGGTGTCTTTCCGGCGCTACCCTCCCGGCCATGTCTGGGACTGGCACAATGCCCCCAGGCGGCAGTATGTTATCACTCTGGCCGGACAGGCGGAGATAGTGCTTGGGGACGGCACGGTGATGTCCGTCTCCCCGGGGGATGTGCTGCTGGCAGAAGACCTGACTGAAAAGGGCCACATAATCCGGGCGGTGGGGGGTGAGTACCGGGTATCCGTGGCCATAGCAGTGGCTTGAGGGCAGTCGGGCCAGGTTGGCAAAGCCGCACTGTGTACCCCCACCCAACCATATTATGATGCCAGGGGGCAAAGCCCCGCAGAGAAATTATCTGGGTGGATGGAAGATAGCTTGCTATAGCGGTGGTACTGGCGGTACAAAACTTGATATCGTCCCAATTTCGGGTTAATATAACACCCTTATATGCCGGAAGTAAGCGTGAGCTTCTATGGACACATCCGAGGGCTAGTCCCCCAGGGCAAGATGGGCCTTAAGCTGCCTGAAGGCAGTACCGTGGCCGATTTGATTCAGGGCCTAGTGGAGGGGTTGGGGGAGCCGTTCCGGGAGAGGGCCATCGATGAGCAAGGCCTGCTACTCCCGTCGGTGAAGATAATCGTGGACGGGGAGGTGGTGGAGGTGCCGGACCAACCACTGGGGAAGGAAGGGGCAAAGGTGGCGGTGGTGTTTGTGCCCCCAGTAATCGGAGGATAGCAATGGCTAAGGCTGATACGGAAATATGGGAGGACAGGTGGATACCCTCCGCCTGTAGCATCTGCTACAACCAGTGCGGCATAAAAGTCCACCGGGTAAACGGGGTGGTGGTCAAAATTGAGGGCAATCCTGATAGTGCCCTGGGCATGGGTAGGCTGTGTCCCCGAGGCTTGGCAGGCATACAGATGCTCTATGATCCCCACCGGGTGAACTATCCCCTGCGGCGTACCAACCCGGAGAAGGGAATCGGGGTTGACCCCCAGTGGGAGCGCATCTCCTGGGACAAGGCCCTTGACATAATAACGGAACGGCTAAGTGAAATCCGCCAGGACAACCCTCACAAGCTGCTCTTCTCCGGCTGTGTGCCGTCCATCGCCCCCCTGTTCGTAGGCCTGGGGGTCTGGCGGGCGGCATACGGCACCGCCAATGCCTTCCTCTCTGACGGCCACCAGTGCGGCAATGCCGAGCACTTATTGGCGGGCACCCTTCACGCCTCCACCACCACCAACCCGGACCTGGCCTACTGCAACTACCTGATTATCTTCGGATGCCATGTGGGTTTCTCTGGCTATTACGCCTACACCACCATGGCCCAGCGTATGGCCGAGGCCCGCTCTCGAGGAATGAGGGTGGTGGTGGTGGACCCGATGATGAACACTGCCGCCGAGAAGGCCGATGAGTGGTTACCCCTGCTTCCCGGCAGCGACGGCGCCTTGGCCCTGGCCATGCTCAACCTGCTGTTGAATGAATACGGCATATACGATGCCCCATACTTGCGTGAACACACCAACGGCCCCTACCTCATTGGGGAGGACGGCCTCTATGTAAGGGATGAGGCCAGCGGCAAGCCCCTTGTGTGGGACGCCGTATCCAGCATGCCCCGTGTCTTTGACGACCCCCTCCTGAAGGAACCTGCCCTGGAGGGCAGCCACAAAGTGGGGGGGCAGTGGTTGCGCACCGCCTTTGAGATGCTGCGTGATTCCGTGCGGGAGTGGACGCCGGAGGCGGCAGCCGCCGTCACCACCCTCCCCGCGGACACCATCCGACGCATCGCCCGGGAGTTCGGAGAAGCGGCCCGGATAGGCAGCACTATCGTGATCGACGGAAAGGAGCTGCCCTACAGACCGGCAGCGGTGATTTACTTCAAGGGCGCACACGGCCACGATAATGCCTGGGGTACCAGCCTAGCCATAGAGCTGCTGGCCGAGGTGGTGGGGGCCAGCAATGTGCCCGGCTCCCTCATGGGGTGCAACCCGGTCAACTTCGGCCACCCGGATACAGGGATGCCTCACTACCAGCCCGGCATCGACAAGGATGGCATGCTGGTGCCGGGACTATGGTTTGGTATGAGCCAGCCGGGCACCACCCCTCCGCCTTTCCCGCCCCGTGATCCCCGCAAGCCTCGCTTTCTCAACCTCATAGACATGGTGCCTTGGCCCATCTCAACTTTCCTTCCTGTAATCACCAATAGCCATCCGGAGCGTTTTGGCATAGACTACCGGGCCGAGGCCCTGATTAACTACGGCTCCAACTTAGTGATGAGCCTGGGCAATCCCGAGACCACCGTCAACGCTTTCAAGGATCTGTTTACAGTGTGTGTCAACTTGTGGGTGGACGAGACAGCGGAGGCCTTGGCAGACATAGTCCTTCCCGATACCTGCTATTTGGAACGGTTGGATCCGGTGCCCGTATGGTACCATCACCACCATCCTGTGGGAATGGGGGATTGGACCTGCCAGATACGCCAGCC
>JASLXN010000093.1 GCA_030740315.1 Dehalococcoidia bacterium
GCTGCTGCTCATCATGCTGGATGCGGTCTATGTGGATAGCAAGGAAGACCGGTCTATCGTGGGGGTGAAGCCCAAGCCCGCATTCAGGCCGGTGTTTCAGGTAGCCGTTACTCGGGAAGGCTCTGGGGTGGTGCTGGTTAACGAGCCTCCGGATGATGACCCGGAGGCCCGTCTGTGTTTCTGGTGGAGACGGGGGAGGGTCGAACTCCCCGTCCAAGAATTGCTCCCCAAGAGGTGACTACAAGCTTAGCCGGCCTTTTAATTCCTTGCCCCGGTGGCCTCAACCGGCCCAGTCCACCAAGGCCAGCCGAAATGTCTTAGGCCGCCCGCATCGGCGTCAGGACGGAAGCGCCCCGGCTTTTCGTCACCCATCTCCCTCCCGCCGGGGGGAGGCTGGAGTGGGTGTAGCTACCTGCTTTTAGGCAGCTAAAGCGTAACTTTTGTTGCCAGTTACTTTTTTGCCGCCGGTTTTACGAGGTAACGGCACCTCGGCTTGCCTCTCCTGGTCCTCAACCCCTGTCAAAGCCACTCGTCCCCATGTAACTATTATATCACGATGTAACTATTATATCACGCCGCACGGGGTGGCACACTTTGTCAAACAGACCTTGCTGTTCCCACCAGCCCGAATCAATGACAAAGCCAGTCACCACCCCTGCTGAAGACTCAATCTTGACCACAGCAGCACGAACATCCTCTATTATCACTGAGTAAAGTGTGGGAGTCACCGTAGGTGTAGGGGTAGAAGTTGGGATTGCAGTTGGAGCGAGTATCGGTGTGGGCGTAAAGTTTAGTGTGGACACAGTTGCTTGGGTTGGAGTGGGTGTCGGCACGGGCGTTGAAGTTGACGGCGTTGGAGTTGGGGTAGCCGTTGGTACTGGGATGGCGATAGCCGTGGTTGGAGGCGCTATTGGGCTTGGTGTAGCCGTGCCACACGCTACCATCGTGGCGCCCATAACTGCCATAAGGGCCAACAACTAAGGTTCTCAAACCAGCCTCCCTAGGATTCGCTTCTGACAGCCCCCTACTCATCTGCGCCCGGAGTGACCCTTGACTGCCCGGTCTATCTCCCGGGCGGTATCCCTGTCCTTTATGGTCTGGCGCTTATCGTACTGCCTCTTACCTTGGCCAACCCCTATTTCTAACTTGGCCCAGCCACGCCTGAAGAAAACCCGCAGGGGCACCAGCGTACGCCCCTTGGGGGTGGTGATGTCGGTTAGCCGGTCAATTTCCTTGCGCTGTAGCAACAGCTTGCGGCTGCGGGTGGGGTCGTGGTTATATGGGCCGCCGGCGGAGTACAGGGGGATGTGCGCCCCCACCAGCCACAACTCATCATCCTGAGGACGGACATAGGCCTCCCTAATGCTGATCCGCCCCTCCCGAAGTGACTTTACCTCTGTGCCAGTGAGTACCAACCCGGCCACCGCCTTCTCCAGGATGAGATAATCGTGGAATGCCTTGCGGTTTACTGATACGGTCCCTGGGGACACACTGCCCTTAGCCTTGCTCACGGCACTGCGTTTACGGTCTATCCCGCTCCCAGAGCTGGCGCTGCGGGTTGAGCGTTGCCCTGACGCAGGTGCTCTAGTGCCCTCTCCAGACCCTCATCCGGGCCACCCTCGCCCTCATTCTGGTCTTGCTCCTCTTCATCAGGAGACTCAAAGAGCACATCCGGGGTAAGTCCATTCCCTTCTATGGGCCGCTCCAGGGGTGTTAACCAGCGAGCGCTGGTGAGGTAGAGGGCGGAGTCGTCAGAGAGGCGGTGAATGGTGTTAACGCTGCCTTTGCCGAAGGTGACCTCGCCCATTATGGTGGCCCTGTCCCGGTCCTGCAGGGCACCGGATAGCACCTCGCTGCCGCTGGCGCTGAAGCTGTTCACCAGCACCACCGTGGGTAGCGTTGTGGCCAGCCCGTCGCTGTTGGAGCCCCATGTCTTACGCTGGCCCTGATTGTCCACCTCAATAAGCACTATCCCTTCGTCCAACAGCTCGTCTGCCACATCCACTACAGAGGAGAGCAGCCCTCCGGGGTTATTGCGCAGATCCAGCACCAGCCCCTGGGCGCCGTCGTCCAGCACTGAAGCCAGAGATTTCCTGAACTCCTCCGCGGTGCGTTGGGTGAAGTGGAAAATCTGTATGTAGCCCATCGCACCCTCCATGCGGTGTCCAACGCTCACCACCGGTATTTCACCCCGCGTGATGGTAAGTAATACCGGCTCTTTATCACCCTCATGGAGGATAAGCAGATTCACATCGGTGCCCTGGGGGCCCCGAATGCGGAGCACCGCCTCATTGAGGCTAAGGCCGGCGGTTGGTTCGCCGTCCACCCCCACGATATAGTCACCAGGACGTAGGCCCGCCTTTTCCGCCGGGGTGCCCGGAATAGGGGAGAGGATGACCAGCGTCCCCTCCCTCATGACCACATAGGCACCTATGCCCTCGAATTTACCCTCTAGGGAGGCCAGCTCCATCTCGTAGCCTCGAGGGTCAAGGTATGAGGTATAGGGGTCATCCAGGGCCACCAGCATGCCGCGTATGGCGCCACGCTCCAGTGCAGTGTCGTCCAGTTTTTCCGGTTCCACGTAGGAGCTGTGCAGGATGCCCCTCACCTCGCTGAGTAACGAGAACTGCTCTGAATCGCTGGCGTCAGGGGATGCGCCCTGGGTGCAACCGGCCACGGCTGTGCTCAGAAGGCTCACCGCAAATAACACCAGCGTCCCGCGAAATAGCTTGTTCATATTTGAGTCCGGCCTCTCCTCCGGTGTAGCTATTATAGCATGTTGTGCATTGGAAAGCGGCGCTGGCCATAGGAGATAGCTTGACGGTACCCCCATCCTATTTCCCACCCGAATGCTGCCGTTTGGCGGCCTATGGGCCATAGCGCCAGGCAACTGGTGCCCCCAACATGGTATAATGATGGGCTATGTCTTTTGTAACCCCCTCAGGGGGTGGAGCCTTAACTGACCCGACCTCTCCCTCTTCCTCAAATAATTCTGCCTCCACTTACGCAGTTGAGGAGATTGACTTCGCAGCCCTGGAGGAGGAGTGGCTGGAGCTGTTGGGTGAATCGGTGCTGGATCATATATTTTTCACGCCCTTCTGGGTGTGTGCCTGGTGGGGTCAGCTTGGCGACGGCGAACTCCGGCTGCTGTCAATCCGGCGTGGGGGAAAACTGGTTGCGGTTGCCCCCCTGATTAAACGGGAGCAGATATTCTGCCTTGCGGCGGACAAAGATCTATGTGACTACGCGGATATCACCGTGCGCCGGGGTGAAGAGAGTGGGGTGGCCGTATCACTGCTGGATTACATGGGCCGCAAGGGCACCGGGTTCCGCTTCTGGCCCCTGCTGCCCCAGTCACCCTTGCTCAGCCATCTGGCGCCTCTGGCACGACAGCAGGGCTACACCATCGCCCAGCGAGAGGTGCACACAGCGGTGTCTCTGGAGCTACCTACAACCTGGGAGGACTACCTGCAGGGCCTCAGTGGTAAAGAACGTCACGAGATTCGCCGCAAGCTGCGTCGCCTCTACGAGGTGGACGGGATTAGCTTCGCCGTAAGTCCGGCAACACCGCCTCGGTTGGAGCAGTTCTTCTCCATGTTCCGCTCCAGCAGGGCGGACAAAGAGGAATTCCTCACCCCCCAGCGGGAGTCCTTTTTCCGTACCATGATGAGAAAGATGGAGGACAGGGGTCACCTACGACTGCACTTCCTGGAGGTGAATGAACATCCGGTGGCAGCGGCACTTTGCTTTGACTATAGGGATACGATATACCTTTATAACAACGGGTTTGACCCCCAGTTCAGCGCGCTGGCCCCCGGCCTTATGAGCAAGGTACTGGCGTTACAGGAGGCCATCCAACAGGGGAAGCGGGTGTTCGACTTTCTGGGTGGGGCTGAGACATACAAGCTTCGGCTGGGGGGCACGGAAACACAGCTCATCTACCTGGCTGGGGACAAGGGTTAGTGGACAGCCCATTGGACACGTGCGTGGCTATACTGAACCTCCACAGTTGTTTCCTAGGGCAACTCGGCACACGGGATACCGGCGGTATAGATGTATATGTATGGGAGACGGCCCAACCGCTGGTGGAGTCCAAAGGGAATGGGGAGAGGCTCCATTCAAGCGCCTGCCGCTCAGTGACCGGTTTCACCTGGGGTTTACCGCCTCCCGGCTGGCCCAGGCGTACCGCAGCCTGGTATCATAGCCTGCGCTCGTACCAAAGAATGGTACTGAACCGCCGGAAGCCCACGGAGTCATAGAGATTTATCGCACCCATGTTCCCGGCATCAACCGTCAGATCAATCTGCTCAAAACCTCGCTGCCGCAGGTAGTAAATCCCTTTCAGCAGCAGTGCCCGGCCTACCCCCCTCGTTCGGCAGGTAGGGTCTACCCCCAGCATCCATATCTCGCCCTTGCCCTTTAGCTCCCTCGTCCAGCAATAGCCCGTTACCCGCCCATCCGCAAGGGCGAAAAAGACCCCTTCCGGACTGCAGCAGGTCAGGCTCAACCGGTAGCGTATTTCCTCCTCAGTGTTGGCTTTGAAGCCCCAGCTTCTGGCGAAGCAGAGATTCTGGATGCGCATCAGCACCGCCTCCTCCCCACTAACAAAGGGTCTGAGCGGTGGCTGGGCCGGAATCCCCGCCACCTGTTTCTGGCGCAGGCTGAGGTGCAAGAAGCGGCGCACCTGGCTAAACCCCTCCCGCTCCAACATCGTCCTGGCCACCCTGTCGGAATCCGCCACAGGGAAGTGCACAGCGTCTGCACCTATGGCCGCAGCATGTTCCGTAGCCCTCTGTAGCAGCAGGGGGGCCACCTTGTGGCGATGGCCCTGGAGTACCGCAGACTCAAGTACTACCCGTCCAATGCTCAACTCCCGGAAAGTATCCAGGTAGGCTACAAGACGACCCTCCCGCTCCGCTAGCAGCAGGTCATGTTGCGGGGAATAGCCGGGGCGACCCATCCGCTGCTCCAGGGGCACGGGGAGGAAGCTGTCGCCACCTAGAGAGGCCATAAGCCCGCATAGGGCATCGAAGTCGTTGTGCCTGAACTGCCTTATCTGCAACATGTCGGTTTTCACATCTCTACTGAAAGGATGATAAACTGTAATAACAAGGCAAGACAAGTTGGCACACCAAAAACGAGGTCTTCATGGATAACGCAGTACTGGTAGTCCCTCCCCATCCCGACGATGCCGAGTTCGGCGCCGCCGGCTCCGTGGCCCGTTGGGCTGCTGAGGGTAGGCCGGTTTATTATTTATTGTGCACCAACGGGGACAAGGGGAGTAGTGACCGCAAGATGTCACCGGAGCGGCTGGCGAAGACCCGCCGCCAGGAGCAACTGGATGCCGCCGCCGTCCTGGGGGTCAAAGAGGTACAGTTCCTGAACTACACGGACGGTACCCTGGAGGATACACCGGAATTCCGCGGCCGCCTGGTGTACTATATTCGTAAATACAGGCCATTCACCGTGGTCACTGCGGACCCATACCGCAAATATTTGTGGCACCGGGACCACCGCATAACCGGCCGGGTGGTCTTGGACGCCGTTTTTCCCTATGCCCGTGATCACCTTTCATACCCTGAGCACCTGGAGCAGGGGCTGGATACCCATAAAGTAAGGGAGGTCATGTTCTGGGCCGCCGATGAGCCCAACTACTATGTTGATATATCCGGAGTCTTCGATACTAAGCTTAAGGCTGGGCTGAGCCACAAGAGCCAGATGGTAGGCCGCCACAATAACCTAAAGAAGTGGCTCCACGAACGGGCCACAATGCTCGGTAAGGCCGGTGGGTATTCCCTAGCCGAGGCGTTCTACCGGGTGGAGATTCCGTTTTAGGACTCCTGCACCCAGAGCACATCGCCGCACAGGTTGGGGTTCTGGGGGCCGCGGCTGAACGCGTTAAAGCGCCCCTTCTCCCGTCCCAGCGCTGTTATGTCACCGTGTCCGGAGTATACTTGGGTATCGTCGGGCAGGATGAACAGCTTGCTCACTATGGAGTCCACGACCTGGCGGAAGTTCTGGGGGGTAGCCGTCTTGCCGGGGCCGTTGGGGAATAGGGTGTCGCCGCTCAGCAGGTAGCCATCGCTGAACAGGCATATACTGCCTGGGGTATGGCCGGGGGTGTGGATTACCCGCAGGGATACCTGCCCCACTTGAACTGTGTCCCCATCCTCCAGCAGACGGTCCGGGTTAAAGGGCAGCCGCCCGGCATCACCTGCGTTCACGGCTACCGGAGCTTTGGTGGCCTCTTTCAC
>JASLXN010000094.1 GCA_030740315.1 Dehalococcoidia bacterium
TTTACTATCCACCCTTTAGCAATCTCGGTGCTGTTATCGTTGCTCCACGTATAGAGGCGTACCGGGCCCGAGGGGCCGGCCATGAGGATGGGTAAGGGGCCGGAGTCTATGCGCTTCTGGTCGAAAATCCAGAAGGAGGGCACGCGGGGGTGGAGGCGGCGGTGGCTGTCGTAGACCGTAAGCTCATAGTAGAGAGTGTGCATTTTGAAGTTCTCACTGGTGAAACGTTTGGCGTCCCGGTCCACCATGATATAGCCGCAGACATCCTCCGTCTCCTTACCGCTTATCTGGCGGAGTAGCCAGTTCTTGCCGCCTAAGTCCATGGTGAAGGCTATGGGGAAGTCCGGGAACTTGCCCACCAGGCGGGCGGAGCAGGAGTTCATGTGCCAGAGGTTAGCACCCAGCTCCATCACCATGCGGTGGCCGTCGCCGCTGTTGGCGGGGGTGCCGTAGAAGTGCGTGGGGTAGACCTTCAGGTAGTTGAGCTTCATCTCCTCATCGAACTCGAAGCCGCCCAGGGTCATGATGACTGCCCTTCGGGCGCGGATGTCCACCGTATGCCCTCCACCCTCGTCACCCTGCGCTACCCGGACCCCAAGCACCTCACCGTTATCGTTGGTGAGCAGCTTTTTGGCCGGGGTGTTGTACATCACCGGGATGTTCCGGTCGGCCACCTGCTGCTTTAAGAACTTCATCAGTCCCCAGCCCCACCCCCGGTAGAAATACATGTCTATGCACTCGGAGCCGGGGCCGGGCTGCTCCCCTCCGGAGTGGAAGAAGCGCACCTTGCCCCCCAGTGACTCTATCCACTCCCGGTTGTGGGAGACGTACTCTGCCCACACCCGGATTACCTCGGGGTCGGTCCAGTAGAGGTCATCATCAACCTTGTAGAAGGACTCTATATAGCGCACCGCTTTCTCAGGATCGTTGACATTGATAAAGCCGCCGCCGGACATATCTGTGTTGTTATGGTGGCTGTACTGGGGCTGCTTCTCCACTATTAGGACTTTGGCTCCTTGGTCGTGGGCCGTGATGGCCGCGGGGGCACCGGCGCCGCCGAAGCCCACCACCACTACATCCACCTCCTGCTGCCAGTTAGTATCTTTGATGAGCATGTGCCACCTCCCCCGTGGGGATAAGTTTAGCACAACAGTCCGAGTGGCAGAAGGTGTTCCGGGCATTGCCCAATCCTTGAAAGACGGACGCTGTCAGCTTAGAATTGGGTCGCAGGTGATATCAATCCCCCCAGCTGCTGGACGGACAAGGAGGATGAAACGGACATGCGATGGAAAACGAAGGTGACAGAGCTACTGGACTGCGAGTACCCTATTGTTCAGGGCGCATTGAGCCGTATTGGGAACTGGAAGTTCGCCGCCGCAGTCAGCAACGCGGGCGCTCACGGCTGTCTCACCGCCGCCGTGTCCCTCACCCCCGATAAGCTGCGGGATGACATCCGCCGGTGCCGGGATGCCACGGACAAACCTTTTAGCGTGAACATCACGGTCGGCATGTGTCCCGATATAGATGAGATGCTGGAGGTGTGCTTGGCGGAGGATGTGGAGGTAATAGAGACTGCTGTGTTTAATGCGGATGTCATCGGCAAACGGGTCAAAGATGCCGGGCGGAAGTGGGTGCATAAGACTGCTACTATCAAGCATGCTCTTCACGCCGAACAGCAGGGGGCGGATGCCCTGATCCTGGTGGGGCTGGAGGGCATCGGCTTCAAGAATGCCGCTCAGCTACCCACCATGACCACTATCGCCTGGGCGACCAGGCAGATAAAGGTGCCTGTCATAGCGGCAGGGGGTGTCGGGGATGCCCGCACATTCCTAGGTGCCCTCGGATTGGGTGCCGATGGGGTGATGATGGGCACGGCCTTTATGGCCACCCAGGAGTGCCCCATATCCGAGCGTTTCAAGCAACGGATGGTGGAGGCGGATCCTGATAACCCCTATCTGCGGAATACGGTGCTGGCACCTCCAAATCCAAAGGACTTTGAAGCTGTCATGCAAAAGCGCAACGAGATGCCCCTGGAGAGGTGGCTGACCGCCCTGGAGAGAGTGATGCTGAAGCACGATGACTGGATGCTGGCCCCGGAGATGTGGAACGAGGACTACGACCGCATAAGCAGCCTGATGTCCTTTGCTGTGACCTATATAGACCAGATACCCACAGTCAAGGAGTTCGTGGATGGCATCATCTGTGGTGCCCAGGATATCCTGGCCGGGTGGGAGTTCCTGAAGAAATAAAACCTTGGGGCTGCTCGCGTAACCGCGACCTCTCTAATGGGTGAGGGCCGCGAGGGTGTTTGCCGGATATTTAGCTTAGTCTTAGGAGGAACAACTGTGCCCATAGAGTTCAAGAAGGCCAATTACGAGTTTACCTACCTAGACCCGAGGCAGGACTTCACAGAGAGCCCCATTTCACTAGAGGCCCGCTTCGACCCACTGACTGGCGAAGTCACCAATATATACGGGTCTCAGTTCCGCTCCTACCTGCCCGGGCTGTCCAAGACAGACCTTTCATTGGTGGTGGAGAAGAGTCTAAAGCTAGGCTGCCCGTTCTGCCCCGAGAGCATAGACCAGATGACACCCCGGTTCCCGGAGCGCTTCATCAAAGAGGGACGGATTGAGCGTGGGGAGGCCCGTGTGTTTCCCAACATGATGCCCTATGCCCCCCACTGTGCTATTGGCTTGTTTTCCCGCCAGCATTTCTACGAGCTACCCGATTTGCCTCCGCGGCTGCTGGCCGATGGCCTGGCCGCCTCTCTCAGCTATCTCACCCGGGTGGGAGAATATGACCCCGCTGTACGCTTCGCCAATATAAGCTGGAACCACCTGCCGCCCTCTGGGGGCAGCATCATCCACCCTCACCTGCAGGTTTTGGCCAGCTATGGCCCCTCCAATAGGCACCGGGAGCTCCTGCGGGCTTCCAGGGAGTACTTTAAGGAGAACGGCACCAGCTATTGGGGCGACCTAGTGGCGATGGAGAAGGAGCAGGGTGAGCGTTACCTGGGCAATACAGGGAGAATAAGCTGGTTGACGCCCTTTGCCTCCAGGGGCAGGATGCTGGATGTTATGGCGGTGTTTGAGGGTGTCGAGACCGCCCATCAACTCACCCAGGAGGTCCTAGAGGACTTCGGTACCGGAATGCACAGCCTCTTCCGCTATTTGGATGACAGGAATATGTACAGCTTCAACATGAGCATATACATCGGATACCAGCCGGATGGCGGCTTCTGGTGTCATGCCCGGGTCGTACCCCGCACCCTGTTTCCCCCCATGGATATCAGCGATGTTTCCTTTCTGGAGCTACTCCATGACCAGCCGGGCGCCCTCCGCAGCCCCGAGGAGACCTGTGCGGAGATGAGGCCGTTCTTTAGTTAATGCCTAGTTTTGCCAGTTTGTATAGTAGGTCAAATTCTTCGTCCTTCTGCTGAAGGACTCAGAACGACATTCACATATCTTGTTACTCTGTCCGAACTAAATATAGGACTCCATTGTTTCACTCGGAGAGTTCGCTACGGTGGGCGAAGGGTCTCGTTAACAGATAAAAGTATGCTGATTAATCTACTGTACGCAAGTCTAATGCGACGATTCCCTCTCCCGCTGGAATACCTGGGGGCGAAGCCCACCAAAAACAAATAAAAGGGCTGGCGTGCGGGGGGAAATACTCGCTAAACGGCCCCGGCCACCCGGGGGCAAAGGGGGTCCGGGGCGTTCAGGTCATCGGACAGCAACTGCGCCCGCGCAAAGCAGCCGCCCCGGCAGCTTTTTGACAGGGAGCAGGAGGTGCAAACTGGGGTAATACTGGGGCCTGTTAGGCTTCGTACCAGGGTCGAGCGCCGCTGCTCTCGCCAGGCTCCACGCACCCCTTTATCCCTAATGTGGGACACCTTGGTATCCAGGACATCGCACAGCAGTACGCGGCCGGACGGGTCTATGTCCATGCTATCGGCGCCCCGGCAGGGGTAGGTGGACACCTCTGGGGCCGAAGTTACCAGCGGGGCGAAGGGGGTGCACCATAGCTGCACCTGCAGGCCCAAATCCAGAGAGCACCGTTCGGCGGCTTCAAGCACCAGGATCATCTGAGCCGCTGACAGCAACCCATCCTGCTCTGCCCGGCCCGAGGGCATCACCGGTATAAGGCAGGCCGCTTCCGACCCCAGTGTTTGTGATAGGGTCAGGCACTCACCGACCTCCCGGTAGTTGCCTGAGTCCAGTGCGGTTACGGTGCGGAAGTTTACCTCCTCCTGCTTCAGGTGGCCCAGTGCTGACAGTGCCTGCTGGTGGCTGCCCGGGCCCCGGCGGCGGTCGTGGGTTCCGGGTCGGGCACCATCCAGGCTCACCACCACCACCACTTCGCTGGCGGCCAGCTCCCCGGCCACTGCGGCGGTGATGCGGCTGCCGTTGGTCACCATGCTCACGCTCATGTTTAGTGACCGGGCCTGCTGTACCAGGCGAAGCAGGTCGGGTCGGAGTAGGGGTTCCCCACCGACCAGGCCCAAGTGCTGCACCCCCGCCCGGGCCGCATCCTCTACCAAGGAGGCAGCTTCAATAGGGGATAGCTCATCCTGTCCCTGGAAGCGTTCCGCATAGCAGTGGGAGCAAGACAGGTTGCACCGACCTGTGACCAGCCAGATGAGGCTGCTAAGCGATGAGGCCAAAGCCGGCTCCGGTCGCTATTGCCGGGCCGCCGGCATGGGGGAGCGGCATGTTAGTAAGGCTATCCTGCAAAGCGGGCATCCACACTGGCCACCGCTTGCTCGGCCTCGTTCATGATGCGCTCGATAAGCTCCTTGCAGGTGGGGATATCGTGAATCCTGCCTATCACCTGTCCGCAGGGTAGGAAGCCCATGTCCAGGTTACCCTGGTGGAACGCCTCTTTCATCCTTTCGGAGCCCCAGGTGGCGTGGTCCGCGGAGGACTGTGGGACCTCGAAAGCCTGCTCTTCCCTCTCCTCAAGCAGCTCCACCAGCTTGCTCCGGAGGCCGCGGCAGCGGGTGCCGGTTATAAGCGGCGTGACTTCTGCCGTCTCCTCCGAGGCATGAATGAAGTACTCCTTGACGGCGGGGAGCACCGGAGACTCCTGGGTAGGGATGAAACGGGTGCCCATGGCCATGGCCTCGGCGCCGAGGGCCAGGGCGGCCGTCAGGCCGGCGCCGTCGCATAGTCCGCCCGCGGCGGCGATAGGTATCTTGACTCCCCGGGCCACCATGGGTATAAGCACTATAGTAGCGATGAAGCTGCAGTGGCCTCCCGCCTCCATCCCCTGGGCGATAACCGCATCGGCACCGTCCTGCTCGGCTTTCACAGCATGGGACAGCGCACCTATGGTGGGCATGCACACTACCAATTCGGGTTTACACTTCTGCAGGATGGGACGGGGGTTGCCCCGGCCGTAGGAGACCACTGGGACTTTCTCCTCCAGTATCACCTCAGTAAGCTCGTTGATGACGGGGCTCAGGGCGGTGACATTTACTCCAAAAGGCTTACTGGTGTGCTCCTTTACATGGCGGATGGCTAGCCTCAGTTCCTCTACCTCCATCCGGCCCCCTCCCATGATCCCCAGGCCCCCGGCCTCGGATACGGCTGCCACTAGGGGTGGGTAGGACACCCAGGCCATGGGGGACTGAATGATGGGGTACTGTATCTTCAGCAGCTCGGTGAGCCGAGTCTTCATCTGCCTTGCCTCCCTAACCTAAAGCGCTGGAATAGCCTGTGCCGGAGGGGCGGTTATAAACGCAGACACGTTAAAGCGGCCGTTTGCTCTCATTTGGTCTGTTCAATGTAGCATGGCCCTGTGTGATGGGTCAACCGGGCTTTAGGAATTTGTCAGGTGGGTCTGTGATGCTATTGGGGTGCTGTGGAGGTCGTTTAGCAAGGATTACGCAAGGCAAATGACCCATCGCCCTGTGTCAGGGCCAAGTTCAGGCTTATCCGAACAGCGCCACCCTTCCCTCAACCCGGGTCATGCTGGCGCTTTTGCGAATGTGGCCTATGTGGCCTTTGGATTAGTATATGAGCAGTTGCTGCAAGTCCGGTACCAGTTGCTTCTTCCCGAAGAAAAGTTCGGTAAGTGTCCAAAATGGCTGCAGTGCAGGACTTGAATTACGCCCCTGTCACAAAAACCATATCGCTGAGTCAACAGGTAGTGAAGAAGAGGACTGAATAAAACTGCCAGCCCCAACTATCTCCAACTCTTCGCCGCTGGCACGCTCGGGAACACCATTATCGCCTCA
>JASLXN010000095.1 GCA_030740315.1 Dehalococcoidia bacterium
ACCGCCCTCTACAACAACCGCCTTGACATCCATAGCCTCTATCGCGAGTGGTTACCAGGTGCCGGAATATTCGTACATTCGTACATGAGCGCCCGTTCAAGACCCCACGGTTGCACCTAATCCCCCATGGGACTCCTAGCCCTGTGTAACCATCCCCTCTATCTATACACCCGCCATTCTACCCCGTCAATCCTTATGGTGTAGGCTCGCCCGAAAACGGAAAGCTATTCATAGTGGACAACCCGAAAGAGGCAAGCAAGGTGGGTGCCCATAGCTTTTCCGCTGGGGAATCCTTATATAGTGCTATCAACCATGAAGATTCCTTGTTGCAGTGACAGGCTCCGGGCCAGTCCTTCTTGACACCAGATAGGCAAGGGATTATTTTCAAGCCAGGTAGATTGTTATCGGAATGAATATCAGGGCTAAACAGGTAGTGGCCTTCTTCCTTGCGCTCGTTCTTCTCAGCTTGGTCCACCAGTGGCCTCATCGCGGAGATTATGAAAGAACTCAAAATGCCACCATGTCTGACTTTCAAAGAAGAATGGACATACAACAGCGTCCCGCCCCAACCATGACCCCCGTTTCCCCGTCATATCCGCTCATGACCCCCGTTGGTCATCAATATTCAGATTCTGAAGAAGTTCGCAATTATCTTGAAAGAGCTGATAGATTCCGCGAATTCATCGGAAAGACAGCCCCCCCTAAAGTCATCTCCCAAGCAGACGGGAAGAGACGGCTGGCAAACGGCCCGGTGGGTCATGGCCCACTCCTGTGCCCCAGCTCCGCGCGGGTTCTAGCATAACAGAGGATATGCTCCCGGAAGAGCACACCCAGCACCTCCCCACCCCTCCCCACCACTATCTGCCCAATATCCTCCTCCTCCATTCTCTCCAGCACATCTACGGCATCTTCCCCGGGGTGGGCCACCAGAAGCTGTGCCGGGGGTATAACGGCGTTCTCCACAAGTGTACTGGGCCACTGTCCCTGGGGCAGACCCCTAAGGTTGGCCATGGTGAGCATGCCTACCAGCCGGCCACCCTGGGCCACCACCACACAGCGGCCGCCCCGCGGCAGCACATAGTCCCGCACCAACTCCTCCACCGTCAGCCCCGGCGGGACTGTTACGCAGTCATGGCTCATAAGCTCCCCGGCGCTTACACCGCGCAGCGTTTCCTTCAAGCAAGCCTGCTGATAGCTGGACGAGGCCACGCTCTTTAGGAACCAGCCAATGAAGGCAATCCACATGCCTCCTACGAATCCGAAGAGATGGGCTACAGGCGGTATGCCCAATACAGAGAGCAGCCCAAGGGCTATGAAAAGGTATCCTATCCCCCGGCCCACGGCTACCGCCGCTCCAGTGGCCTTGAGGAAGTCTCCTGTTAGACACCACTGCAGGGCGCGGAAAACCCAGCCCCCCTCCAGGGGGAAGCCTGGGATGAAGTTGAATGCGGCCAGGGCTATATTGATATAGCGCAGCCACCAGGCCAGTGCAGCCACCGGTTCGTTATACGGTAGAGCCACACGGTGCACGACATGGAACAGACCGCCAATCGCCAGGCTGCTCAGCGGCCCCGCCAGCGCCATGGCCATCTCCCTCATAGGCCCAGCGGCCTCCCGCCCGATGTAGGCCACACCGCCGAAGATGAACAGGGTTATGCTGCGCACCGGCACCCCGTAGTAGCGGGACACCAGGCTGTGGCTTAGCTCATGGGCCAGCACAGAGGAGAAGAAGAGGGCGCTGGCGACCAGCCCAGTTGTCCAGTAGAGCCACTCAGGCCAAAAAATGGAAGTTGGGGAAGAAGCCCCGGGCCAGCGTGAGGGTAACCAGTACGAATATTATAAACCAAGTGTAGTGGACAAAAATGGGAATGCCGAACATGCGGCCCAGACGAATGGAGGAGCTCAACCACGTACCCCCCCGTGGGTGATGTAGCCCATGAGCTTGTACGCCAGCTTGGCAGCCAAATAGGCGCAGGCCCCTGGTCCCTCCCGAGGGCATAACTCCACCACATCAAATCCCACCACCTGTCTCTGGCGAGTCACTGCCTTTAGCAGACCCGTGATGCTCTCCCAGGACAGCCCGCCAGGTTCCGGGGTGCCCACCGCCGCCATAGTGGAGGGGTCCAGCACATCTAGATCCACCGTAATGTACACCTGAGAGGAGAGTGCACCCACCACCTGAGCCTCATCCCATTTGTCCCCGTACCACACTCTGACACCCCCACCATTCACGAATTGGGCCTCCTCGGCGCTCAGGCTGCGCACCCCCACCGCCACCGCGGGACACTCCTCTATCACCCGGCGCAACACCGTGGCATGGCTGAACCGTGTACCCAAGTAGCGATCCCGCAAGTCACCGTGGGCGTCCAGGTGGAGAACGGAGAGCCCCGGAAAGCGCCGTTTATATGCCAGCACCGCCCCGAGGGTGACAGTGTGCTCGCCTCCCAGCAGTGCCACCACCTTGCCGGCCATGGCAAGGGGAGCAACCGCCCTGGAAACCCGCCGCACCATGGCCCGTGGGTCTCCCATTAGCGGCTCTACAGGGGGCAGGGTATGGATGCCTGCCTGGGATATTTCCAGTCCCAACTCCACATCGTAGCGCTCCATGTACTGAGAGGCCTCAAGGATGGCCATCGGCCCTTCCCGCTGTCCGGAGTGCCAGTCCGTGGTGGCATCATAGGGAACGGGAAGAACCGCTATCCGGGAGGTACTGAGCCGGGCAAGTGAGTCGGGCACAGCGGCGAAGCGGAGAAGGGGGGAGAAGGTTTCTCCAACCATAGCAGACGCCCGCCGGCGCCGGGCTAAGCCTCCCCAGGCGAAGAGGGGTCCAACTCCGTGGGAGTCCAGCCTCCTATAGAAAGAGCGGGTTCAAACACGGGAACACCACCCCGCTCCGTACCCGGGTATTCCAGTCCCCGTCTCAAGATGAAGGTGTTGACCTTAGACAGCCGGAAATGGTCCCTGAAAAAATGAATTACATGCCCGGCGTCAAAAGCTTTACAGGAGAAAACATCTATGTTCACCAAGCCCCGTTCTACGAAAGTATGAATGGCAATATGGCTTTCGGCGATTACCACGAAGCCGGAAACTCCCCAGTCCTCCGGCTTGGCACCGACGTACCTGAATACATGCGGCGCTGACACCTTGGTCATACCTATGCGTTCCGGATAGATATCCAGAAGCTGGCAGATGGTGGCCTCATCCTGGAGCAACTCAGGGTCTGCCCCATAGCCATCAATTACCAGGTGCATATCCGGAAAGCCTCCTTAAATAGACCTGAAAGCCTACACTCCGATTGGGTTTCCCCTGTCGGCGTTAGGCGGATAATCCCTCAGGCAACTCCACGATGCTCCGCCCACAGCCAACGGTTGAATAATATATCATAATGGGGGATGTAACTCAACACCCGATGCCGAGGATGCATTGCAACCGTTCTCGCTCCCATCCACCAACCCGAGAGTTATAGCTGGGGAGCTTCCACCTCTCCGATAGTGCTTCATCTATCAGCCCGAAGGGTTCCGGATTCCTCCAGAGAGTCCAAGGATACCTTAATCATCGGACAGACTCCCGTGGCGGGCGACTCTCAGGCCAGGTTGAGCAGGATACGGCGGAGTTGGAACATGGCCCCCAGCACAGCCCACCGTTTTACCTGCTGGCGGGGAAAACCGTAGCGGTGCGAGAAGGTGTACGCCTTGTCTCTGACTACAATGCCGATATGAACGGTGCCTTTGGGATTCCCTTCCATGTCGTCAGGGCCGGCGACTCCAGTGATAGCCACACCAACATCCCCACCCAGCCTGCCCTGGGCAGCTCGAGCCATGGCCTCGGCCACTTGGGGGCTGACGGCCCCGTGCTCCTCTATGAGCGCCCGCGGCACCCCCATGGCCATTTTCATATCGTTGGTATAGGTCACAGCACCACCCTTAAAATAGCGGGAGCTGCCCGGGACATCGGTGATGTGGTTGGCCAACAGGCCGCCGGTGCAGCTCTCCATGGTAGCCAGCGTAAGGCCTTTCTGCGTAAACAGCTCCCCTAACACCCCTTCCAGTGTCTGGTCATCCACCCCCCAGACCCGGTCACCCACCTGTTCCCTGGCCTTAGCCTCCATATCGTTCAGCATCCCTCTCACCACATCCTCCCCACTGCCCTTAGCGGTAATGCGGATGTGAATGCCGTCCATCTTGGCGTATATGCCGATGCTGGGATTAGTGGAAGAGAGGAGGGGACTGAGGGCTTCGTCCACGGCGGCCTCGGCCATCCCCAGGGTCTTTATGGTGCGAGAGAGTATGATGTCGCCACCTAACATCTCTTTTATCTGGGGCAACACCTGCTCCTGCCACATCTGAAAAAGCTCCACAGGCACACCGGGCATGGTCACCAGCGCAGTGCCCTCCTGCTGCACCCACCAGCCGGGGGCGGTCCCCCTAGTGTTGTACAGGGGCTTAGACGAGGGTATAGCCGTTGCCTGCTTGATATTTCGCTCCGGCATGGGGTAACCGCGGGAGGAGAAGAAGCCCCGCAACCACTTCTCCACATCTGGATCAACGGCGAGCTCCTCCCCCAGCATGCGAGCGATACCCTCCCGTGTTATGTCATCCTCGGTAGGACCCAGGCCCCCTGTTACCACGATAAGGTCGGAGCGATCCCACGCCTGTTTCAGCACCTCCACTAGCCGATCTATATTGTCCCCCACTACGGTCATCCAGTAAAGGTCAATGCCCAACGGGGCCAACTCCCCGGCTATGAAAGCGGAGTTGGTGTCGGTGATGTCACCCAACAGAATTTCGGTGCCCACGGCCACTATCTCAGCCTTCATACGGCTTCCCCCCGTTTCATTCCATCGAGCAGGCCCTGGTGAAGAGGGCAGAGTTGGTAATCGCCCCCAAACTGCGCCCCGATTACCTCTTCCTGCCAGTGGGCGTTATACAAGCGACAAACTTTATTTTCACAGAATGGGTCACCGGTTAAAGCACAAAAGACAGCCTTCATTGCATATCCCCTTGCAACCTCAGCCAGCCGCTAATCCTCATAATCAATAAAACTCTCCTCAAATCTATGTTTAAGTTTCATTAAATCCTTTCCCAATCTCTCGTATTGTTGCTTGAGAAGATAATACTTTCTCGGTTTTGCTGGCGCTTCTACAAGCCCTGTCGTTGAGATAAGAGAAGGCATACCGTATATATTCGTTCTAAGGTGATATCTTCGGTCGCCTTCACCCCAAGTGGCAAACAGGCGGTTAGCAAAGAAGATATGAACAAACTGGAGACCGCGCTCCTCACTGGGTATAATCTCGCGGAAGACCTCTTGCAGGTGAAATCCATCATACAGGATTCCAAAAGACCTCGTTTGGCCTATATTTCGCCTTTTTTCGTACTTAATCTCACCAAATAGAGGTTCCTGTCCTGATAATATCTTTTGGTTTAGTCTATTCTTACCATATACGAAAGTCAAATGCTGTATAGACACAGAAAAGACAAACACAATCCAATACTTGTACGCATGACTGGACAAATATTCCGGTGACACGAGTAACGTGACATCTATATATTTTAGCTTCAAAATATCTACTAAGATCATATTTTGGTTAAAGCCATCAAGCAAATTATGACCTATTTAGATTGAGTACGTGTGGTTGGAGGTAATATTTTTTGACGGACACCTCATTTTATTTATCTGATAGCTCTTACCAAAGGCATTGTGAATGTGTTATAGTAGATTAAAGTTGACAGCTTTATAGTGACGGGGAGCTTGGGGGAACCAGGCTGAGAAGATGTGCTTGATCATAGATGTGATCACCCACATCGACCCAAAGAACCTGATCCGGGTAATGCCGGCGGAGGGAATGCTGGGATGACAAAACACAGGGCTACCCTCTATAACGGGTAGCTTTTTTGTATGTGGAGTAAACCCAATGAAAGCTTTAATACTTGTTAATGGCGAATTATACGAACCCGATGTTCTGCGAAGCAGAATCCACGCCGAGACATTTGATCTGGTGCTTGGTGCTGATGCGGGCGCTCGCTTAGCAGGTATCCTCAATGTTACCCTTGACGCGATCATCGGCGATATGGATTCGCTCTCAGATTTAGAGGAACAGGGCATCGGCAACACCAAGTTTGTCTCCTATCCGGCAGAAAAAGATGAAACCGATCTTGAATTGGCGCTTCTTTATGCCGATGAACAGGGAGCCGAGCGGATTGTAATGGTTGGT
>JASLXN010000096.1 GCA_030740315.1 Dehalococcoidia bacterium
TACCTGTTGTTATCAAGTAGCCGTTTCCACCTGCATGGTAGCGGTTCAGGTGGTATGTCCTGTAGTTGGAATAGGGTCCTGTTAGGCCAAACGGGGTGATGGAGGTTACAACGAGGGCCGGGTTGGTCTGTCTTAACGCCGGGTACTCGAGCCCCAACCTTTGTCTCTCCTTGGGCTGCTCGTCCAGTATAAGAACATCGGATCCGATGAGCATCTTGCTAAACAGGGTGTTGCCATCGGGATGCTCCAGGTTAATTGTAACACTGGACTTGCTGGTGTTAAGGTAAAGGAAAAGGGCGCTTTTCTCGGGGTCGGTCTCTTCCTTAGAAAAAGGGCCAAGCCAGCGTGCGGGATCGCCCGCTGGTGTCTCCACTTTAATGACCTCCGCCCCTAATTCCGCCAGGAGCTTTCCGCAATAAGGCCCTGATACCCATTTGGATAGCTCTATGATGCTTATACCGTCTAACGGCCCTCTTGTCATAAGTTAATCTATTCTACCAGAGTTGTGTGGCAAAGCAATGAAAAAAGGGAAGCAGTCCAACACTTGAGGATGGCTTTAGGCTGACGTGCCAGTTATGCGCCGGAACGGTTTTAGAAAGAGAAGCCGCCCTTGAGCCTGCATCCGAGTTGTTAAGAGTTCCCAAGACAGTATGGTGATGGCGGCTCAAGGAGCTTTATATAAAGATTGGGTGCAGGTGTAGGACTACCGTGTGTCGTTCATCGCCCAAGCTTTGATGATGTGATGGGCGATGGCTATGGGCCCCGGAACGGATAGAGTTCCACTCTTACTTTCAAGTGCCAAAAGTACTTCGCCCCGCTCAAACCAGCGGACATCAGCCATCTCCTCGTCATCGATGGAGATATCTGTTGTAACCGCATCCGCATGGCAACCAATCATGAGGGAATGAGGAAAAGGCCAGGGTTGGGAAGAGTGATAGCGGATGTTCTTGATGCAGATTCCTGCTTCCTCCATTATTTCCCTGGCAGCGGCCTCCTCTATCGATTCCCCTTGGTCAACGAATCCGGCCAAAGCCGAATATATGTTTGTACGCGCAAGGCGGCCGTGGGACTGTCCGAGGAGGCAACGCTCATTGTCGGATACCAGTGTAATGGCCACTGGGTCTGTGTGGGGGTAGTGCTCCGTGTCACAATATGAACACTGGCGCACCTGGCCACCACGCTTGATGAAGGTCTTGTGCCCGCATATAGAGCAGAACCCGTTCCGATTGTGCCAGTTGACCTGGGACCGCGCCTGGGCAACTATGCCGGAATCCTCACCGCTGACATATTTTGTGACCGTCCGGGCATCCATGAATTGATAGCTACCGGTGTCCGTAAGCGCCTGGGCTGCCTTCTTATGATCGGAGATATCAACCGCGAAAAAGGAGGCCTGACTCATCCGGTTCCCCATCTGGCCAAGGAATAGTGGAACGCTATCTATCCGAAGTCGCCGTAGCTCATCTACGCCAAGCCAACCCAGCCCAATTTGCGGGTCTTGAAACATCAGGATGTTCAAGTCCTTCAGGGGAAGGAATCTGCTGTTCTCGTCCCTGGCCATATCTGTGAGCCACCGTTCGTCCCGGCGTTCACGATAGCCCCTGTCCAAGGGGTTTCCTGAATAGAGGTGCGGCATGTTCAAACTACCAGGCGGCAGGCGGGCATAGCTTCAACCGGGAAACCATCTCCGGCCTGTGGTCAGCCACCTTTCCGCTCCTCCAGCATCTCGAAGAACCCCTCCAACTTGTTCTTCATGTCATCTTCGGGGGTAAAGGTAGGGTCGTTCAGGTCCATATCTACCGAGAGCATCGGAATCTCGGCCCTATGGTTTAGGACATCCTTCAGCATACGCATAGCTGCACAGGCTTGCCTGCAACCGGTATGCGCCCAATAGATAGCCCCGTCCACTTTTGAGTCTTGGGCCTCTTTAAGCACCAAATCTATGAGACCGTCGGAGGCGGGGCCGTGCATGGAAAATGTGGTGGGGTGGGCGTAGAGGCGCTGGGCGAGAGTGAGGAAAGGCCGAGAGAAGTCCCACTCCATATCGTCCCAACTGTTCATGAAAGGCTCTGAGATGAAGCAAGCACCGTGTTCCCGCTCCATCCAGTCCAGCAGTTTCCAGCTATAAGCCATAGGCTGAAAAATAGAAAGCAGGCGAAAATTCTCTTGGGGAACAAAGCCCTGCCCTTTTTCAGCGCGTTCATTAAGCTCGTCCCTAGCGGTGCGATAGAAGTCTACCCCCTCTGGGGTTCCAGCCCAGTAGAAATCTATGGTATGCAGCATGTAGCCTAACCGATTTGGAGCAGGCGTGGGCCTTAACTTCCGTAGCTGGGATATCTCCTCATTTAGCTGCACTACCTGCCTAGAGTTCCCAAGGGCTTCTACCAGCCTCCCCATGTCCAGTTTGCGGCCTAGACGCTCGGCAATGAAAGAGGCCGCCTCTTCTAGTTCCTCGGACAAGTACTGCTCCGTTTCTCTTGTACGGCGGAAAGGAACATCGAGGAACATGCCGGGGACATCAGTGCACTCTAAGACCATCTCAACGGCCTTCACAGTGTTGTCGCACACCTGGTTGCTCCACATAACCAGGTCTGGAGGCGGCGCCCAGCCCTGTGTGAAAAGCGCTGCAACAGCGCGGTGCGTAGAGCAGACCTCGGGCCCGAGTCCATAGGCCTTGCCCAGCGATAGAAAGGTTTCGTGCTCTTTGAGTACCGCCATGAGCACATTGGCCATCGCTTCTATGTGTACAGGTACCACATCCATAGCATAGAACAGCTCTGGGGGCACACATGCGCTGTGGGCCACAAGTGGCTTACCTTCCTCGCGTGCGTGGCGGGCCTGCCTCAAGTAGCGCAGGGACAGGTCGTAATACTTTTCACTTATTGATGAAGCCGGGCTCTGGCGTCGATGCTGCAACATGGCATCGAAACTCGCCAACATTTGGTCGAACCGGCTCAGGTCCTGGATTGTCGCTTTCATAACATGACTCCTATTGCTTAATAATTTGCAGCACACTAGGTGAAAGCCTATTTTAATCGGATGGTAATTCACAGTCAAACCATTAATCGCAAAGCGTTGCTTTGGTAAAAGAACAGGAGCTTGACGAGTACCAGCAACTAACAACTTCTTTTGGCACCACCGAATCCTTGTGCCCCCCCCCCAACGGTTGAAGCAATAATAAGGGTATGCGCCTGGACGGTGGTTTGATAACCATGTGTGCTTTCTGCACAAAGAGAGTGCAATGTTATTCAAAAGAATGGGCGCGTCAGGGTGTGGGGACTGACACAAAACTCACAAAATCTTGCTAGGCTCTCACTTAGCCGGCTAAAATGGTTGGCCATTGCGGCTCCCGGGTTCAGGTTATAGCCTGGGAGTCCTTCTTCCAGGATGTGATGCACACCGTGATGTATTAGTTCCGAAGTTTATATGATTATTTGCGCCTCCTTTTTGTTTAGGGGTCACCCCGAGGGGATGAGCAACCGCAGATAGCCAGTGAGCTTTCGGTGTTCCCCAAGACAGCTCGCAACCGACTATTGCTCCCCTTTCATAAACTATTAGGTGAGGAACCGCACCGATGTTGCCATGCACGCCGTAAGGGGAGGCTGGTGGGTCTTGATCCGGATGAGGCAGGCCCCGGATTGGCTTGGTTGCCGATGGCACACCGGCTGGCAGCATCGGGGTGCCGATAACATCATAAAAGCCATCTGGGAGCGGTACCTCAGATCGGTTTTCCAATACATTTAAATACGGAACCGTGTTGTACTCCGTTGCATTCTGGTCGAACTGGAGAGTCTGAGATTTACCAGAGCCGGTGTGCGAACATAAATCCCCACCCCGAAAGGGCATGTCTAACTGGCCCCGTTGTTTCGCGCCCGTTCCTGAAATACATCCATCGTCCCGGCTTGTCCTTGGGTGGGGCACTGTGCTATAATCCGTGCCGAACGAGGTGTCCTGTTGCGGGTAGTACTCCTGCGCCATACGCCAGAGCCGGAAGTGACCATTGCCGCCGCCGCTCGTATTTCCACCTCCCCTCTCCCCACCCGCCATCTTATGGAGAAGGAGGGCCAGGAGGAAGCGGCCAGGCTCATTGACCGGCTTATTAATGCCGGGCATATGTCCCCACTGGAGCATTCCAGCTTCACCCTGTCATTGGAGGGCATCTCCAGGGTCACCAGCCATCAGCTTGTGCGGCACCGCCTGGCCAGCTTTACGCAACGCAGCCAGCGCTATGTCCGCATGAGTGAGCCGAAATTCGTAACCCCCCCTACTTTGTCGGCCACCCCTGAGCTTCGCGCCCGCTTTGAGAAGGGTGCGCGTGCCTCCTTTGACCTCTACATTGAGCTGGTGGAGGCCGGCGTGGCGGAGGAGGATGCCCGCTATCTACTGCCCTCGGCCATGGAGACCGAGGTGGTGATGACCATGAATGCCCGTGAGCTTATTACCGCCAGCGGCCTGCGCCTGTGTCCCCGGGCACAGTGGGAAATTGTTTCCCTGTTCGAGGGGATTAAGGCCGAGGTCGCCCGGGTGGCCCCCACCATCGGCAAACATCTAAGGCCCAAGTGCTACAAGCTGGGCTACTGCGATGAGTTCAAGAGCTGCGGCCTCTTCCCAACACTCAAGGAAATGACCAAGACGGTGTGAAAGATCTTTGAGCGAAATTAATGACTTTTTTGGAGGTTAACATATGACGGCAGAGATAATCTCGGGCACGCAGGTGGCGGCGGATATCCGCCAGGAATTGGCCCAGGAGGTGAAGGAGCTGAAGGCCAAGGGGGTCACACCCGGCCTTGCTGTGGTGCTGGTGGGCGAGGACCCCGCTTCAATATCCTATGTCACAGCTAAGGCCAAGGGCGCTGAGGAGGTGGGGGTGCATGAGGAGACCTTCCGCCTCCCCGCTGATTCTACCGAAGATGCGGTCCTGAAGAAGGTGGCAGAGCTCAACCAAGACCCCCGGTTCCACGGCATCCTGGTGCAGCTGCCGCTGCCCAAGGACATGGACGAGAAGAAATTGACCTATACCATACTGCCGGAGAAGGATGTGGACGCTTTTCATCCGGTTAATGTGGGCAAGCTGCTCATCGGCGAGCCTGACTTCCTGCCCTGTACGCCCCATGGCGTCATGCAGCTGCTTACGCGCAGTGGCAACGACCCATCCGGTAAGTACCTGGTCATCGTGGGCCGCAGCAACATCGTGGGCAAGCCGCTTATGGCCATGATGGTGCAGAAAGCCAAAGGGGCCAACGCCACGGTTACCGTGGTGCATACCGGCACGGCAGATATGGCCCACTATGTTAAGGAGGCGGATATCGTCATTGCGGCCGCAGGGAGACCCAATATGGTCACAGCCGAAATGGTCAAAGATGGGGCGGTGGTGATAGATGTGGGGGTGAATCGCATCCCGGACGATACCAAGAAGAGCGGCTTCCGCTTGGTGGGGGATGTGGACTTTGAGGCGGTGAAGGAGAAGGCTAAGGCCATCACTCCGGTGCCGGGGGGTGTGGGGCCCATGACGGTGACAATGCTGCTGGTGAACACGGTGCGGGCCGCAGCCCGGACCGCTGGGAGCTGAGCCAGCCCCCTGATACCGGACTCCTGTTCAGGGGCGCTTGCCATTGGCCCGCGATTGATTGCTACAATTCGCTTGACCAATTAGATTCTTCGCGGTGCTCTCCGAAGGAGTCCGGTCCGAACGGAGTATCGGACTCCGCAAGGCGGAGAGTCCTTCGGAGAGAATGACATTTGAACATTGTCCCCAATGAGCGTAAAGCTATTTCCTAAGAGACAAAGGAAGAGCGATGACGGAGTTCTACTACGATGTGGAAGGCGCCAAGCGTATGGACCTGCTCAAGTAGGCTAAACCTGAACTTTACCAGGCCTTCAGGGACTTCAACGGCAAGGCATATGCCGAGGGCGCGCTATCGGTCAAGACTAAAGAGCTCATTGCCTTGGCCTGCGCCCATATCACCCAGTGCCCCTATTGCATTGACGGCCACACCCAACGGGCACGCAAGATAGGGGCCACCGACGAGGAGGTCGCCGAGGCCATCTTTGTGGCTATAGCTATTGGGGCCGGTGGCGTACTGGCCCACTCCACCGTGGCCATGCGCTCGGCGGCTGTGCCTCACTGAAAATAGATACGGCGGGAAAGTAGGTCTT
>JASLXN010000097.1:0-3711 GCA_030740315.1 Dehalococcoidia bacterium
CTATAACCACCGGGGATTCCCGCCTTCTGAAACTCCGGAGGACCCCGCCGCCTACTCACAGGAAGTGCTTGTGGAGGACCTGCACCAGCTACTCCATCATCTTGGCATCAATCAGGCATATGTAGGGGGGTTGTCCCTTGGGGGAAATGTGGCCCTCAACTACGGCATCGCCCATCCGGAGGTGGTAAAGGCTTTGGTTGTGGCTGCCACCGGCTCGGGGTCTATGGATAGGGAGCAGTTTGAGGTGGACCTGGAGCATCTGGCCCGGCTTTTTGAGACCGAAGGAGTGGGGGCGGTGGCCGAATTGCAGTCCAAGAGCCCCACCCGAGTCCAGCTATTACGCAAAGACCCTAAAGGCTGGCAAGTGTTCCGCGAAAACTTCAAGTCCCATTCGGCCATAGGCTCGACTCATATCCTGCGGGGGGTGATACTCAAACGGCCCAACATCTTTGCACTAGAGTACAAGTTGCGGCAATTGCGTGTGCCGGCTTTGATAATGGTCGGGGACGAGGATGACCCCTGTGTGGAGCCAGCTGTTTTCATGAAGCGGAACATACCGTGCTCGGGTCTAGTGGTCTTTCCCCAGAGCGGGCACGCGATCAACTTGGAGGAGCCCGACCTCTTCAACCGGGCGGTACGGGACTTTCTGACCCTGATGGAAGCAAGGAGGTGGGCGGTGCGCCAGCCACAGCATGGGAGGGCATCCGTCTTCTTCCCAGGTGAGACAAAAGGTTAAGGATAGAAAATGCGCATTCTGGTCATAGGAGGGGGGCCGGCGGGCTACACTGCCGCCATCCGTGCCGCCCAGTTGGGCGGGCAGGTAACCTTGGTGGAGAGGGACGCCCTTGGGGGCACCTGCCTGCACAGGGGGTGTATCCCTACCAAGGCCCTGCTTCACTCAGCACACATGCTCCACTCCATCCGCCGGGCGGGGGAGGTGGGCATATGGGTAGCGGAGGCCTCCCCAAACTTGCCCGGCATCATGGATTACAAGCAGGGCGTTGTGGCCCGGCTCCACCAGGGGCTGCAGGGGCTCATGCGGCAGAATCGGGTCCGGGTAGTATCCGGCAGTGCCAGCCTCGTCTCAGCCCGGAAAGCGGCCGTGGCGGATACGGGAGAGGAGATTGAGGCCGATGCCATCATCATGGCACCGGGCTCCAGGCCTCGTGGCCTCACCGCCGCGAGAGGGGTGCCGGTGTGGGGCAGCGATGATGCCCTCAGCCCTTCTCGTTTGCCTGCCAGCCTCGTGGTGATTGGGGGAGGGGTGGTAGGGCTGGAGTTCGCCCAACTTTACCGCCGAATGGGCACGGCGGTTACGGTGGTGGAGGCCATGTCCTGTATTCTGCCCGGTGAAGACCCGGAGATTACCGATATCCTTTCCGGGATTCTGAAGCAAGAGGGCATAGACATCATCACCGGGGTCGGGGTGGAGGTGTTGAGGCAGTACGGTAAGGAGATTGCTGTGGAGTTGACCGGCAGGGAGCTTAGAGCCGAGGCGGTGCTGGTAGCCACCGGTCGCCAGGCCGTTACAGATGGGCTGGGATTGGAGGGCGCCGGAGTGGTGGTGGAGGAGGGTTGTATTGTGGTGGATGGGGCCATGCGCACCACGGCCTCCAGTATATTCGTCGCCGGGGACGCAGCCGGCAGCCTTATGCTGGCCCACGCCGCTATGGCGGAGGGGGAGGTGGCCGCAACTTCCGCCGCCGGCTATGAGTCCACTATGGACTATTCGTCCGTGCCCCGCTGTTAGCCTCCGTGGGCCTTTCGGAGGAGGATGCCCGGGTGCAGCATGGCCGAGTGAGGGTGAGTCGGTTCCCTCTAATAGCCAGCGGCCGGGCACAGGTGCTGGGGGAGGGGCAGGGTATGGTCAAGGTCGTGGCCGGGGCCGACCACGGCGAGATCTTGGGGGTGCATATCCTAGCCCCGGGTGCCTCCGAGATGATTGCCGAGGCCGTGCTGGCCATCAGGCTTGAGGCCACCGCCACCGAACTGGCCGAGGTAATCCACCCCCATCCCTCGCTCTCCGAGGCCCTAGGGGAGGCCTTCATGGGGCTGGTAGCCTTTTTTGTGCCACCGCTGGTATTCGCAGCTTGCGGCGGTGAACCGGCCGAATAACCTGGGCCCGCACCGGCGTCCACTTCAACTCCCACTCTTACGTCCGCCATTTGAGCCTGAGCCCCTTACGCCGCTGGCGGAGCACCGTGGTGGCCTACTAAAAGCACACCAGTTTGGCCCTGCTTGCCCTCATTAGCATCCATGGGGAACTGCATATCTCGTTTAGGTACATGGCGTACCGGTTTAGCTGCGGCTGAAGTAGGGGCGGATAGAGGTGGCCACCTCCTCGGGCAGGGTATCCACCACCCGGAAGCCGTAGAGCTTCTCGGTGGGGCCACTGTCATTGGTATAGACTCCGGCGGGATAGGGGCGGGAGATGAGGCGGAAACTAAGCCGGAAGTGGTCCGGTGTCTCCTCTGCACCTGCTGAGAAGCTGGCTAAGTTGAAGCTGCCTACCCCCAGGGAGCGGTATCCCAGCAGCACGCATCTCAGGGCCTGTGCCATGTCAGCTGCCTGCCCGTCTTGCACCTCCGTCAGGGAGGAGACCCCTTTGAAGATGAATTGCACCTCCCGAAACCCCCGGGGTGCGAAGCTGGCCAGTACGGATAGGGAGGCGTTCTCTCCTATAAAGCGCTCGCCCAGATGTTTCTCCTTGGCCGGCAGGTCATCCCAGTAGGCGCGGCCATACCGGTTAAAGTACCTGCGGCTTAGCCTCAGGATGTGCCGCAGGTTGGGTACGGGGCGGTGCTCCACCCAGACCTGGGAGTGGGGGTGCACGATGCTGCCCGCAGAGGGCGGCATGTAGTTTAAGATGTAGACCGGGTGCCGGGAACGGGGCCGCGACCGGACCACTGCCCGCACGAAGTCCCTGGCGGCCAGCAGGTTATCGGTTAGCAGCTCCGGTCCAAACTCGTCCGGCCTTCGAAAGTGCTGGTCTCCCAATATAACCACACCGTGGTTGGGGGCAAAGGGATGGATATTGGGCACCACCAAGCTGTGTCTCCGCTTTATCCTCCCCTCCGGCACCATATCGAGGGGAAAGGTGGAGGTGGACTCCTCCACACGGTCGGGACAGAATGGGCAGCCGGGGCGGGATAGGCGGCCCATCTCTTCCATGGTGGTCTGGGCCAGCATATTCCCATATCCTTGCTTCATCCGGTGAGCACGGGAAGGGTTGATACGGGTTTCCGCTCCCGTGAGGGGGTCAAAGCGCAGTTGAACGGAATCCACCTCTTTCAATCCAAAGCGTATCAAGCTCGCTCCTCCGGCGGTGTTGGTTGTTCTATTCCCACCCGCCCTCCCCGGAAAATTGTTGGGGGTGATAGCCCTCCAAGACCCCCAGCTCCAATGAATCAGGTAACTACTACCTTTACGCGTCTCCACCGGAAAACTACATACCGCCTCTACGGCAATGGTAAGCTGTACCCAGCAGACAAGCAAACCGCCGACCTTTTTCGTGGTGGCAACCCTACCCTATGGCAAACCACTTGACCTTTGATGTAAAATAGCAGAACCATGAACTGGCTTGATTTGGTACTGCTGGTTATTCTGGGTTTCGCCACTCTGTGGGGGTTGCGGAAGGGGCTCATAACGGTGGTGATTCCCACCGTTGGGATGATTGTCGGCGTGGTACTGGCCAGCAGACTTTATCCTACC
>JASLXN010000097.1:3721-6151 GCA_030740315.1 Dehalococcoidia bacterium
TGGCCAAGGTGGGTGCCTTCATCATCGTGCTGGTGGCCGTAATGGTTGTGGCCTCAATCGTCTCCAAAATTCTCATCGGCATGGTGTCACTGGCCATGCTGGGGTGGGTGAACCGCTTGGCTGGTGGCGCTGTTGGGCTTCTGCTGAGCGTTGTGGCCCTGGGGGCAGTGATGGCGCTGGTGGCCCGTTTTTCCTTCTTGGGATTGGACTCAGCAGTAAAGGATTCAACGCTGGCCGCACTCCTCATCGAGCGGTTCCCTCTGGTGCTCGCCCTTCTGCCCGGCGAGTTTGACCTCCTGCGCTCTTTCTTTAGCTGAATGACGATGAGAATGACACCGGGGGCCTCTTGAAGCAGCGTAATGTCCTTGTCGGCTTTCGGCTCAGCGATGCCCAGGTGCAACAAATCGAGTCCGTACACCCGGGTGTGCGGGTGCACCTGGTGGCAGAAGAGATTGGCGCTCTATTGGGGCGGGGTGCCCGGGGGGTGCCTGGGCTGGGAGAGGCCACGGATGAGGCACATATACGGGCCGAGTCACGGCTGACGCCCCTATTAGAAAAGGCAGAGGTGTTCTTCGGCATACGGGTTTTGCCGGACTTGGTAGCGCGCAGCCCGCACCTCCGATGGGTGCAACTGGTGGCCCACGGTATTGACCAGATTCGTGGTGACATTATGGACGGCGGCGTTATCGTCACTACCGGCAGAGGGAACTACGCCTCGGTTATCGCCGAACATGTGCTGCTTCTGATGCTTATGCTGATGCGCCAAGTCCCCCTTTTGATGGCCCAGCAGGGGGAGAGGCGTTGGCAGTTGATTTACCCAGGGGAGATGCACGGCAAAGTGGTTGGCCTAGTAGGGCTGGGCAGTATAGGCATGGCGGTGGCCCGAGCTGCCCAGGGCTTCGGCATGCAGATTATGGCCGTGAAGAGGACGGCGTTCACCGGGGAGGGCTTTCCTGATATAGACCAGGTGATGCAGCCGGAATCGCTGAACACCCTGCTGGGAAGCAGCGATTTTGTGGTTTTAGGCGTGCCTCTTACCGCCGAGACCCGCGGCTTAATAGGCCGGGAAGAGTTGCGGGCCATGAAGCCCAGCGCCTATCTCATAAATGTGGCCCGGGGGGGCGTGATGGACGATAGTGCACTGGTGGAGGCCCTTCGTGAGGGGTGGATTGCCGGTGCTGGGCTGGATGTGTTTGAGGAGGAGCCGCTGCCCGCACGCAGCCCGCTGTGGACTATGCCCAATGCCATCATCACACCCCACATGGCTGGGCTATCGGACAGGTTTGTGGAGCGGGGCGCGGGCCTGTTTTGCGACAACCTGGGACGCTACATCCGTGGGGAACCGCTACTGAATGTGCTGGACCTGCAGCGGGGCTATTGAAAAAGTATACTGTTCAGGGATACGCCCATTATGGTGACAGCGGTTACTACTATCCCGGCAATCAAGACCCCCAAGGCGATAAGGGGAATTGCGCTACGTGGCGGCACCTGGAATACCCAGGCTGCCAGAGAGCCCGTCCAGGCACCGGTGAAGGGGAGAGGTATGGCTACGAAGAGTACCAGTACGGCGGGGCCGTAGCGACGGAACCTCTCTGACTGGGTGAGCCGAAGACGGCGTGTTCGCCAGTCCAGCAAACGCCCTGCTGGGTTGGGGAAACGCAGCAGTAGATTAGAAATCCGCTCCAAGCCTGGCACAAGGATGAATACCGGCACCATGTTTCCTATTAGGGAAAGTGCCAGCACCGGGATCCAGTGCAGGCCCAACCCATGTATGCCAAGAGGTATGGCAAGCCGGAGTTCCCCCACGGGGGTCACTGCAGCTAACAGCACCCAGAGCCAGTCGTACGGCAATTTATCTCCACCTGCCCAAACTGAGGTAGTTTAACCCAGGGGGGAAGGCAGGTCAAGGCGCTATGGATAATTGCTTGACAAAACCGGATGTGGTGTTTACTCCGGGCCATGCCCCTCATCATGTTTCCTTGTGGGAGCCGTGGACCAGGACAGTCTTCTGTGGCGAGACCATGGGCAGCTACTTGACATCCGTCCGGACGGTGGTGCCCATGGTGGTCGTGCCCTTCTTTGACCTGAGTCAGGCCCTTAGCAGCATTGACCGGGCGATGGACCTGTGCCCGGAGATGCTGATATTCTCGCAGGGCGGTCCTTGCCACCGGGCAAAAAAGGCAAGAGAGTAGGCCCATGAGGTTATCCTGACCACCGCCAAGCAGGTGTGGGAGGCTATGGGGCAGGGCCTAGATGGGGCAGAGGTGACGGCTAGGTTGAAACAGTTCCACGAAGCACAGCTTATACTTTTACTACTGCCTGCCGGCGATGGTTTCAACCTGGAAGAGGAGTTGTGGCTGGACTACTATGAGCAAGATGGCCATCGGTCTGATGGCGTTCTTCAAGCGGCAGGAGATGAGACAGGATTAG
>JASLXN010000098.1 GCA_030740315.1 Dehalococcoidia bacterium
TGAGGTGGCTGAGGCCAGGGGATACGGGCAAGATATATGCTCCTCCATGCGGTGTCACCTGGGTGCCTTGTTCATGGGTTTCGGTCTGGTGAACAAAGAAGGGGTGCGGGTAAAACCGGACTTCGTATTCCAAGGCCTACCCTGCACCACCTTGGCCAAGACGAGCCAGATATATGCAGACTACTGGAAGATACCTTACTTTACCATGGATATCCCTTTCCAGGACACCCAGGCCTCTATGGATTATCTAGTGGCGGAGCTACAGGAGGCCATAGAGTGGATGGAGAAGACGACGGGGCGCGAGTTTGACGATGAGCGCCTTATCCATGGTGCCCGCAATGAATGGCTCGGCCTCTCCCTGTTCGCCCAGATTCTGGAAGAGTGTCGGGCGGTGCCCGCTCCTCTAGACGCCCGCCATCTTTTTGCCTTACAGGTGCCGCTGGTGCTCATCCGGCAGCAGGACGAGGTAATTCGGTTCTATGAGACCCTGCTGGACGAGACCAGGGAGCGGGTGCGCCAGGGCATATCGGCCCGGGGATATGAGACCTCCCGCTTCATCCACGGCGGCTTCCCTCCTATGTTCTACATGGGCATCCTGAGATATCCTAGCCAGTTCGGTGGGGTGTATGTTGGGGGTGACCTCATTCACATATACGCCTCGTGGAAGACTCTGGACATGAAGAATCATAACTGGGAGGCCGCTCCAGCTACACCAGAGGAGGCCGGACATACCCTTCGTACCCGTGAGGATGCCCTGAGGATGCTGGCTGACCTCTATATCCGCCGCCGCCCTCACATGTGTCGGGTGGAGGACAGGGCCGAGCAGTACCTCAAACTGGCCCAGGGCTGGAAGGCCGATGCCTTCGTTATACATGTTGACCGCGGGTGTAAAAACCTGCAGGCTGGTGTCTTGGAGGCCAAGCTGACCCTGGAGGATGCCGGAATTCCCACCCTGCTCTACGAGGGCAGCGGCTATGACCCCAGGGAGCTCTCCGAGAGCCAGGTGATGGACCGCTTTGACACTTTTATAGAGAACATGGGTCTGGCCCGGATCGGGGAGGAAGACAAAAGCAGTGGCTACGGCGTTGTGGACTCGTACCACATCGCCTGAGCGGACGGGCTAAGTTGTCGCAAACTTCGGACCTCAGGAAGCGGGTGGTGGCCGCTCTCAACAACCCCAACCTCCAAGAAGCCTTGGAGCGGGCCAAGCGGGCTTATCTTGGAAACCGTCAGCAGGCCTTTGCGGATCTGGATTTCCCCGCCCTGCGCCGGGAAATTCGCGGTATCAAGGAGCGGGCAATAGCCGATTTGCCTGCCCTAGTGGAGCGGTTTCGGGAGCGCGCCCAGGCGGTGGGTGCCACCGTCCATATGGCTGCTGATGCCGCCGCAGCCCGGGAGTGCGCGCTGGGGGTGGCCCGGGGCTGTGGGGCTTCACTCATCGTCAAGTCCAAGTCCATGACCGCCGAGGAAATCGGACTCAACCATTATCTAGAGGGCCAGGGACTGAAGTTGGTGGAGACCGACCTGGGTGACCGCATCATACAACTTGCAGGTGAGCGGCCCTCGCATATCGTCCTGCCTGCTCTCCACAAAAGCAGGGAGGAGATAGCCCAGCTCTTTTCCCGGATGGTGGGCAGAGAGGTAGCGCCGGATATATCCGATATGGTTGGCCTAGCCCGCCAGGAGCTGCGCCGCAGCTTTGTTGAGGCCGGTATGGGTATATCCGGGGCCAACATAGCCCTGGCGGCCACTGGCACCGTGGGAATCGTGACCAACGAGGGCAACGGCCGGCTGGTTACCGGCCTGCCTCCGGTGCACCTGGCCCTGCTGGGAATGGACAAAGTGCTCCCCTCTCTGCGCGAGGCCGTCCCTGTCCTGGAGGTGCTGGCACCCAGCGCCACCGGCCAGCGGTTCACCAGCTATGTATCCCTCATCACCGGGCCCAGCCGCACCGCCGATATTGAGAGTGTCCTTACTCTAGGTGTACATGGCCCGGGTGAGGTGCATATAGTCCTGTTGGACAACGGCCGCACCGCAATGCGGGATGACCCCCAGTTTCGCGAGGCCCTCTACTGCATCCGGTGCGCTGCCTGTCTGAACATGTGTCCTGTGTTCCAGCTTCTGGGTGGGCACACCTTCGGGCATGTCTATGTTGGTGGTATCGGCACCATACTCACCGCCTTCTACCACGGCTTGGAGGAGGCCGGAGAGATAGCTGAGTTATGCCTGCTGTGTGGTGCCTGTACGGAGGTGTGCCCCTCTATGATAGACCTTCCGGGCATGATTCTAACCCTACGGGAGCGGGTCGCCTCCGGCAAGAAGCTGCCTTGGCTGGAGGGAATGGTGTTCCGCCACCTCTTGGCCCATCCCAAACGCTTCCAGCGTGCGGCCGCAGTAGCGGCTCACCTGCCCGCAGCCCTGGGGCGAGACAACCCAGTCGCCATGGGCTTGGCCGGGCTTGGTGGGCAGAGGGGGCTGCCCCCCCTTTCCCGCCACCCCCTGCGCCAGCAGCTAAAGCCTGCTCCAAACGCCAGCGTCAACCTCTATGCTGGCTGCCTGATTGACTACTTCTACCCTGAAATCGGTCTGGATGTCGTCCGCTTACTGGAAGGACAAGGTCTCAGCGTACACTTCCCTGCGGGACAGGCTTGCTGCGGCATCCCCGCCCTAGCGTCAGGGCAGAGGAACACGGCTGTGGAGCTGGCTCGGCTCAACATAGCTGCCCTGGAGGAGGGTGATCCGGAGCATGTGGTCACCGCTTGCCCCACCTGTGCCCAGACCATAATGCAGGAGTTCCCCCGCCTGGTGGCCGGGAACGGTGAGTGGGAGCGGAGGGCGCAGGCCATAGCGGCTAAGACCCGGGACATCTGCCAGTTTTTGGAAGGAGCCGATTCGGTAAACGCGGGGGAGGGTGCGGGAGCCGTTACCTATCATGACCCCTGCCATCTGAACCGCTATCAGGGGGTGAAGGAGTTACCCCGTGAGCTTCTGGGCCGGGTGGGGTATAACATCCTGGAGATGGCCGACGCCGATGCCTGTTGCGGCTTCGCTGGCACCTTCTCGCTTAACTTTCCGGAGCTATCCGGGGCACTTCTTCAGCGCAAGGTAGATTCTATCAAGGGGAGTGGTGCCGGGTTGGTCGCCACCGGCTGCCCGGGGTGCTTGATGCAACTACGCCGGGGCCTTTCGAGCGAAAGCGTGGAGGCCGTACACACCGTCCAGCTACTGGCCCGTCGCCTGAGCAACTGATCCGGTTAACCGGGGGACACCCATTCTTGTTCCCGCCTGCCCGCCCGAGTAATAAATCTGGGGGGTGAAGCCTCCCAGACCCCCAGGAGAATGCCATGGCAGGACATGAGTGCATCCATAATTAAGATTTAAGATTAAGGATCTAAGCGCTACTCCACGCGCTACTCCACGCTACGGATGTGTATTTTGAAGCGCACATGGCCCAGGCCGCCCCAGTCCAGGCCTGGATCCATGCACTCCGCCATCCTAGCCTGCCCCCGGGGCGTATGCTTCACGCCATTTAAAGCCAACTCCCACATACCGTGGCAGTGGGGCATAATGGGGGTGAGTGCCCGCATACACAGCGGGCAGTTGGTCTCCTCCGTGTTCAACATGAAGGGCAGTATGTTGAACACCAACCTGTGGCCCCTCCGGATTCCTGCCAGGCAGTTCACCGAGGTCATAACTTCGGCGACGATGCGCAGTTTCTCTGCATCGGCGCACCTGTCCATCACGCCCTCTAGGCGGGGTGACAGGTCAGCCATCTCGGCTTCGCTGATGCCCAGTGTCTCTCTTAGGCTGTTGGCTGTCTGTGGATCCAGCATGTATGCTCCTATCTTTGCATGTTTTGTCTCAGGGACTACAGGGAGGTCGTATAGCAAGCTGTTCTCTTCCTACCAGCCCGCCCTCGGATATCACATATGGGGGGCAAAGCCCCCCATATCTCCCGGATCTCCCGGCGATGAGCAGGCTTGCTGCCGCCCTGTCCGAAGGCCTTTCTATTTTGTGGCCCGAAGGAGTCCGGTTTGAAAGGTGGATCACCCCACACTCCACAGCGGATCTGCCCGATAGTACTGTATGGGTTGCTGTGCCCCCAATGCCCCCGGAAGGCCCCCGGAGCGAACCCCCCTTTTTTATCTATGAGGTTGGACAAGGCTGTTTGTAGACAACATCAGCGCGCTACCCTTTTGCCGTGGTTAGCCTATGCTGTAGGGTGGCGGCATCAATTTTGACCAGGGTGCCGCGGATGCCGAAATCGGATCGGAGTCGTGTAGGTACGCAGCAGCACTGGCAGCAGTTGCACAGGGCGTAGAACTGCTCCTGGCATTGCATGAGGGTGTGAAACAGGCCACGGTGGTGGCATTCATCCAGCAGGGTATGGGCCTGCTCCCTGGTTACCTGCTGGTACTCCCCGGGGCGGTCCTGGGGGAAGACCTGTGCCCCTATCCCTATGATCAATTCCGAAAGCAACGGAGACTGGCATCGGTGGAACGCCTGGCGGCACCGGCAGGGGCCTAGGAGGACTTGGGATGACTGGTCCACCACACCGTGGGCCTGAGCTAGGCTCACGGTGTAGCTGGTGTGCATATTGTAGCCGTACCGGCTGGCCACGACACGCACCAAGCGACCGACCAGGGGTAGCCTGGTTAACCGGCCTCCAAGCATATAAAAACGCAGGAAGTGCCCTTGGTGGCGGCGATAAAAGCGTAGTGTGTGGTGCATTTTTATAGAGGGTGCTATCGGTTACGCGGCGCGGCCTGCTATCCCAGCACCCCCTGGCTCCTTAGTCCTCCGATATCCGCCTTGGAGAAGCCTGCCTCGTTCAATACTTCATCCGTGTGGGTGCCCAGAGGAACACCTAAGTGTCGCACACTGGCCGGGGTGCCCGAAAGCTTGATGGGGAAGCCAAGCTGCTGCACCTTGCCCGCTGAGGGGTGGTCAAACTCCATAATCATCTGGCGGTGCACAACCTGCGGGTTCCTAATGGCCTCGTCCACATAATTTACCGGTCCCGTGCACACATTCTTGTCCCTAAAGAAATCAAACCACTCTTCGCGTGTCTTGGAGGCGAAGAGCGGGGCCAGCTCAGCGACGATGCTGTCCTTCTCCGCGCCAGTAGCCTTGTGCTTTTCCATCAGTTCTTCGCGGCCTATGGCCTTGCACAGGTTGTCCCAGAGGTGTTTCTCGGCGCAGGCGATGGTGTAGTACTCGCCGTCGCTGCACTTGAACACTTGGGCCCATACCGCTCCGCCGGTTGTTCGGCTCACTCCCCGCTTCGGGACCGTGCCTGTGAGTAGATAGCTGCCAATCTCCGTCACCATCACCGACATCACACCGTCTGTATAGGATATGTCTACCAACTGGCCCTCCCCCGTCTTCTCACGGGCAACGAGGGCGGTAAGTATGCCGATAGCGGCGTGGAGCCCGCACCCGGCCATATCGGCCACATAGTTACTGGGGAAAACCGGGGGGCCATCCTTGGGGCCTACCAGAGAAAGGGCGCCGGCGATGCCGATGTAGTTCATATCGTGTGCCGGGAGGTTTGCATACGGGCCGTCCTGACCGAAACCGCTGCAAGCGCAGTAAATCAGCCGGGGGTTTATCTCCTTGAGTGTGTCGTAGTCGCAGTTGAGGCGTGCCATCACGCCGGGGCGGCTATTCTCCACCAAGATATCCGCGTCCTCCACAAGGCGGTGGAGCACCTTCTGGGCGGCTGGTTTCTTCAGGTCTAGGACAATGCTTTTCTTGTTACGGTCGGGGGCAAAAAAGGCAGCGTACTTCTCAGAGGCCGGGTGGATCTCGGCGCTGCTCTCGGTGGGCGAGGGGGGGTCCACTTTGATAATCTGAGCGCCGAGGTCCCCCCGGAACATGGCCCC
>JASLXN010000099.1:0-1246 GCA_030740315.1 Dehalococcoidia bacterium
CGCTCAGAAACCCGGCAGACGAGGGGATACACCCAGCACCACCCTGCACCGGTTCCACCACAACCGCGGCCACAGGCGTGTCCCGCAGCCTACGCTGAGCCGTCTCCAGGTCGTTGAAGGGTAGCACCAGCGTGTCCTGCTGAGCGCCCCTGGTGATGCCCGCAGAGTCCGGCTGCTCTAGGGGCCAGCTTACTCCTGTGTGAAGGGCATCGTAGCTGCCATGCCACCCTCCCTCGAACTTAGCTATCCGGTTCCGCCCGGTATAAGCCCGAGCCAGCCGGGCGGCAAACACATTGGCCTCGGTGCCGCTATTGGTGAGCCGCACCATGTCCACACCAGGCACCATTTTCACTATCTGCCGGGCGTGCCCCACCTCCCAAGGATGGCTGTAGCCCATATGCGCTCCGGCCTCCGCCTGCTCCTGTATAGCCCGCACGATGGGCGGGTGGCAGTGGCCCAGAATCAACGCCCCATGGCCTACCCAGTAATCGGTATACTCATTACCGTCCACATCGTAGAGGCGGTTGCCGCGTGCGCGGTCCACATAGAAAGGGTAAGGGGGAAGGCTGCGGATGATGTAGGTGATACCCCCAGGGTAAACCTGTTTAGCCTTTTCAAATAGCTCCCGAGAGCGGGGGGTGCGGCTGATATAGTCCTGTGACACCTTCGTTCCTCTAATGACAAATTGCCCTAATGATATACCGTCCGCCGCCCACCGCCAAGGTCTTTTTAGCCTCCATAAAGAGCACGGGGCCTTTGGTATTCCCCAGATCCCACCCCGATATCTACAGGCACCGGGTGGTTGCGGCTATAATTCCCCGCTCGTCTCTAAGCTCCTGAAGTGCTCAGTCCTGTTGAGGGCCTCTCAAAGTCTATATGGAGCTTATGGAAGTCCTCCCGTGCACCCATGTTCTCCCGGTCACGGATAAACACCGTGCCCCTCTCCTCGGACTTGTAGCTGATGTTGGTGTCCATAGTGTAATAGGTCACCAAGGGCATGACCACGGTAAGCCCCATCTGCTCATATACCATACGACGACGGCACATCCTACCCATCACGATGGCATCCATGGGCAAATGGCAGATGGCCTGGGCCAGCAGCCTAACTTCCTCCTCCAAGTCCTCGGGGGGCACCGCCTTGGTTACTATCCCCGCCTACCCCACCTCCTCGCCGTTTATGGTGCGGCCGGTGATGAGGAGTTCCGTAATCTTCTTCGTATGCCCCAATAGAATCCCCAGGGGGATG
>JASLXN010000099.1:1256-5787 GCA_030740315.1 Dehalococcoidia bacterium
AACGCCCTCTTCTGCCCCTAGGGCAGAAGAGGGCGTTCTTGGCTGCGCTGGCGATGTCGTAACTCTCGATTATATGCATCCCGGCCTCAATACACCAAGGATGAATCTGAGCCATGGTCACCTTGTGGCGGTTAAGCGCAGCCCGGGGCATGCCCAGCAGCTGCTCGTCGTCTATCCGCAGCTATGTGGCCTGTGGAGGCCTCACCTCCGGCTGCCCTCCATAAGACCCGGTGTACAATGGACAGGTTAAAATCAGCGGAGAATGACGTGCCGCGGCCCTGGAAGATGCCCACTTTGACCTCACCGGGGCCGATGCTGATGGCATCACACTTTTCAGGCCGGTTAAGCGTGATGTAGAGGATGTTGGGGGTCTCGGAATCCTTCTCGTAGAGCAATGTCCTGTACCCTGTTTCCATTGCCTGATCCTCCTTTCCTTATTGCGCTATTGTATCGTGCGAAAATGGCCTCCCCTTACCTCAGGGCCACAATGAGGCGGAGTGGAGCGCAGTGAAGGGTTTCGGTGGCCCAGTTGCGCCCCTCCGCCCAATATTCTATTATCCCTGTTATATCCCTGTTAACCACTCTGGCACCGGAGTAGATACAATATGAGCTGGCTGGTAATCAAAACAAGGACGGGCGCCTTCCCAGGCTGGGACACCCCCTACGAGGAAGAGGTGGTTGCCGCAGCCGGGGGCCGGCTGGTGAGGAAGGACTGCCGCACTGAGGACACCCTTATAGACACCTGCGGTCAGGCGGATGCCATCATCACCGCCAATGAGCCTTTCACCGCCAGGGTTGTGGACTCCCTGTTCCGCTGCCGCCTCATCGCCAACTGCAAGACCGGTTACGACAACGTAGTGCTGGATGCGGCCACCCGCCGGGGTGTGTTGGTGAGTAATGTGCCCGATTACGGAGTGGAGGAGGTATCAACCCACGCCATGGCCCTGCTGCTGGCCTGCGCCCGCAAGCTCTTGCAGTACGACACCGCCACACGGGAGGGGAAATGGATGATTGTGCTGCCCCCGGTGCTACGGCTATCGGGGCAGACACTGGGAATAATCGGACTTGGACGCATAGGAAAGGCGCTGGTGCACTCCCCCCACCTGCCCCCGGAGGCAGCCGAAGGGGCCAGCGTGGAGATGGTGGAGCTGGAGCAACTACTACGGGAGTCGGACTTCGTCTCCCTGCATACTTCACTCACCCTGCAAAAGCACCGAATGTTGCAGCTGGAGCACTTCCGTCTCATGAAACCCACCGCATACCTGATAAACACCGCCCGGGGCCAGCTTGTGGATGAGCCTGACCTCTACACCGCCTTGAAAGAAGGAATCATCGCCGGGGCGGGGCTGGATGTGCTGGACACCACGGACCCCACCCCACCCAGGCCCGATAACCCCATTCTCACGCTGCCCAATGTAATCTTCAGCGCCCACTCCGCCCACTACTCCGCCGAGGCCTTCGCCTACCTAGTGCGCCGCCCCGCGGAGGAGGTGGCCCGGGTGCTGAACGGGGGCCTGCCGGAGAACCTGGTGAACCCGGAGGCGAAAGAGGCCTATTTCGCCCGCTGGGGTGGAGGGTGAGGGGTAGGTTTTTCTCTACACCACACCCTCGCCACGCATCTCGGCGATATCATCCCAGGAGTAGCCCAGTTCCTCCAGCACCTCCTCCGTGTGCTGTCCGAACTGTGGGGCCGCCCTGGGTATCCGGGCCGGAGTGCGGCTGAACCGCACCGGAAAGCCCACAGTGCGGGCCTTTCCCAGGTCGGGGTGGTCCATCTCCGCCACATACTGGTTCTCAACCACCTGGTCGCTGCTGAGGCTCTCCGTCAAGTCCATAATAGGAGCATAGGCGAAATCGCACCCGGCCTGGCCAAATGTATCCAGCCACTCGTCCCTTGTGCTGGAGGCAAAGGCTTGATTCAGGATTTCAATAAGCTCGGCGTAACTCTCCCGGCGCTTCAAGGCGGTCTCAAAGCGGGGGTCATTCTCTATCTCCGATAAGTTCATTGCGCCACACAGTTGCCCCCAGAAGCGGTCGGACTGAGGCTCGGCCAGCATCAGCCATTTGCCGTCCCCGCACTGGTACATGTTGGAGAGGGGCTGACGAGCACGTTTACGGGAGTGCCTGGCACGGGGCCGTCCCTGCATGAGAGCGGCGTTGACATTGATGGCCTGCTGGTGAATAGCGCTGCCCAGCAGGGAGGTCTCAATCTCCTGCCCCACACCCTGGCGATCCCGGGAGATGATGGCGGCCATGACGCCGTAGGCTAGCATGGTAGCACCAAGCTGGTCAAACAGCCCCGGCATAAGCTGAATAGGCTCCTTGAAGTCCCGGTCACCGGCGGCCCACATGGCCCCGGATAGGGCCTGGGCGATAGGGTCAAAGGCCCGGCGGTCCCCCCACAACCCCAGCGAGCCGTAGCCATGGGCGCGGGCATAGACCAGCCGGGGATTGTAGCGGCTCAGGGTCTCAAAGTCCACCTTCAGCCTCTTAGCTAGGGTGCCGCTGAAGTTGGTTAGGAAGACATCAGCCTGCTCCACCATGCGGTAGAGCACCCGTAGGCCTTTCTCCTGCTTCAGGTCCAGGGTTATGCCCCGCTTGCTGCGGTTGGCGGTCTCAAAGCCCAGAACACGGCCTCCGGGCAACTGGGTGGACTCCCCCCACAGGGCCGCAGCCCCCCTGAAGCTGTCCCCCCGCACCGGATCCTCAACCTTTACCACATCGGCGCCCAGGTCACCCAGCATGTATCCAGCGGCGGGGCCGTTGTGCCACACCGCCCACTCCACAACCTTTATCCCCTCAAGCGGACCGGCCATGGTTCACCTCCTCAGCGATGTTTTCAGTCACCACGTCTATGACCACTTATCAGCGATCCTTTGCTCATCAACCCACCCAGAACATTTCATCCAAACCCCCCGGTGAAAGACAATTGGGTGGGCAGGTAGGCCGGAGCCAGCCTCCGAACCCGCTACTAATCCCCCAGAAAGGCCCGCTCCGGGTCCAGGGCGCGCATAATAGTCAACTCGTCCACCGTAGGAGGCGGAATGTCCTCTATTTGCGGGGCCACTTTTACCTCCCAGCCACAGTTGGCCCGCACGGCTGCCACTCTCTCCTCCAGAGAGACGCACTTACCGTCGGAGAGGCAGGCCACTAGAGTGAAGTCTCTATCCCCGTTGAGCTTCCGGAACATCCCCAGGGGGGATATGAGGGTGCTGATGCGGCCCCCCGGACAGGTGACATACTCCACCTGCTCCACAAAGCGATTGCGGGACTGGTGCATCACCAGCACCGACTCCCGGGAGTTTATAGCATCGTTAGCGCCACCGGTTCCGGTGAGGAATGTCTCCCCTTTGCTGGTGGTTAGCTTAGTGGTATTGATGTTGCCGAAGCGGTCTACTTGTGCCGCCCCCAGGACGCTTATACACGAGTTGGTCTCGCCACCCACAAAGGCTGCATAGGCGGAAACGCTATCGGTGAGCATCTTGGATGTGGGTATGTTGGAGATGTTGGTGAGCATGGGGTCGCCGGGACGGGGGGAGTGGCCCAGTTGCCCTGACCCCAAGATGAGCTCTAAAGTATAGCCCTCCCTGAGAAGCCGGTAGTGGGATACCCAGCCGGTGATGCCGGATACCCCAACCCCCACCAGCACAGTCCGATATTCTCTCTCCTGCACCAGCCCCACAATATGGCGGGAGGCGGCGGCCATCATCACCTCAGCAGGGGAGGGGGGACGCTCCCAATCCACCTGCTCGAACAAGGATTCCATGCGGTGCTCCCAGGCCCCTTTCTGCCCTTTACCCTTCAGAAAAACGGCACGCTCCGCGCCAAGCTTCTGCAAGTATCCTTGCTGATCCTGAACGCCCAAGATCCATTCCTGAAGCCAGGCATCCATGGCCACCTGGTTCTGAGAGGCCTGCCGCAGGCCCGATAGGAAATCGTAGTCCGCACCGTAGCTCTCAAAACCCCGGAGCTCATGGTGTACCAGTCCCGCCGGGTGCGCCCCAAAGGGGACTTCGCACACTGCCTTCACCATATAGCCCGGGATTCTCACTTGCGTGGCGTGCTCCCGGATGAAGTCAGGAGACACAATCTTTTCCACCGTAACTATAACCCCCCCGCTGGCCCAAGGGCCCCAATAAGGATCCTCGCCCGGAGTGGCCAAGATGGTGTTGCCGAATGGGTCGGCCACACAGCCATGAACCAGGGCTATGTCCGGATTCAGGGCTTTTGCTAGGCCCACCTCCCGTCCGCTGCCGAAAGGGTCCTTCAGGACATGGAACGACTCCCTGTTATCCTGGGCCATGCTGCTCCCCAGCAGCGATACCGTGGGCATGAAACCACACCCCATGGCCCCCGCCATGAGCCTCTGCTGGAGAGAGAGAAGGGACCAATTTTCTACCTGCAGCTTGCCGCTTCGCACCGCCTCCTGCACCAGGGGGATAGGGGCCGGGGAGGGGTAGCTATACGAAGCCGATGTGGTTATGGACTTACTCAACCCCCCAGCGACAGCCAGTAGCATATTATAGTCCCT
>JASLXN010000009.1:0-12219 GCA_030740315.1 Dehalococcoidia bacterium
GTCCTGCCGGTACAGTGGCTGAGCATCGGCGACCTCAATATCCAGATAGGGTTGCTGACGGATCCCCTGACGGCGGTGATGCTGGTGGTGGTGACTGTGGTGAGCCTGATGGTGCAGATATACTCCCAGGGCTACATGAAGCCTGTAGACGGGGACTATGAATACTCCAGAAGGGGCTACATGCGCTACTTTGCCTTCATGTCCCTTTTCACCGGCTCCATGCTGGGACTGGTTATGGCCAACAACCTGCTCTTTCTGTTCCTGTTCTGGGAAGGTGTGGGGCTGTGCTCCTACTTCCTAATCGGGTTCTGGTTCCACAAACCGTCGGCCGCCAATGCAGCCAAAAAAGCCTTTATCGTCACCCGGCTAGGTGATGTGGGCTTCCTGCTGGCAATACTCTATCTATTCCTCAACGCCGGAACCCTGGATATTGATGCCATTCACGCCCTGGCTAAGGCGGGGGCGCTTTCCGCTACGGTCATAACCTGGGCTGCTCTAGGCATATTCTCCGGGGCGGTGGGTAAATCGGCCCAGTTCCCGCTGCATGTATGGCTTCCGGATGCCATGGAGGGTCCCACCCCGGTATCCGCCCTAATCCACGCCGCCACCATGGTGGCCGCCGGCGCCTTCCTGGTGGCCCGCTTTTTCCCCCTGTTCGAGGCCTCCGAGACGGCGCTGACCACTTTAGGAATTATCGGCGGCGTTACCGCTATTTTTGCCGCCACCATGGGCCTGGTGATGTTCGACATTAAGCGGGTCATCGCCTACTCCACCATAAGCCAGCTGGGATACATGATGCTGGGCTTGGCGGTGGGCGGCCCTGCCTTGGGCATATTCCACCTGTTCAACCACGCCTTCTTCAAGGCCCTGCTGTTCCTGGGTGCGGGCAGCGTTAACCATACCACCAAGACCTTTGATATGAGGGAGATGGGCGGGCTCAGAAAGCACATGCCCTGGACCTCGGCCACCTTCCTTGTGGCTGCCCTGAGTCTGGCCGGTATATGGCCCCTATCCGGCTTCTGGAGCAAGGACGAAATCATAGCCGAGTCTTGGGATGAGCGCAGGGCAATGTTTGTGCTGGTGGCACTTACGGCTTTCCTGACAGCTTTCTACATCTTCCGGGTTTTCTTTATGACCTTCGGCGGGCGGTACCGGGGCAAGGAGCACCACCTTCATGAGTCGCCCGCGGTGATGTGGCTGCCCATGGCCCTCTTGGGCGTGCTGGCCGTATTCTCTGGGTGGTGGGGAGTCACCGGCGGCTTCGGCCAATTCATGGAGCACGGTGAGACCAGGAGCTTCGTGAGCGGGTTCTTCGCCTTCATGACCGACCCCGTGCACCACTGGGTTGCCTGGCTCTCGCTGGCCCTATCAGGGTTGGGCATCTTGACTGCATACGCTATCTACAGCGCCCAGTGGGTATCTGCGAAGAGCGTGGGACGGGCCTTTGGGCCGCTGCGTACCTTGGCGTTCAAGAAGTACTACATGGATGAACTTTATGAGAGAGTATTAACAGTAGGTGCCCTGCTAAACGGCCTATTCCGGGGGCTGGAGGTGGCGGATGAAAAAGGTGTGGACGGCACGGTAAACGGCGTGGCCCGTGGTGTTATGGCTGGCTCCCGTGGTCTGCGCCCGGCGCAGACCGGGCAGCTACAGCTTTACGGGACGGCAGTGGCCCTTGGGCTGGTGGCCCTGCTTTTAACGGTGATTGTTCTTGGCTGAGGAGCATCGGTGGAGCTAACTTACCTATCTGCCATAGTATTTCTCCCTGCCTTGGGGGCGGTGGTTATTTCTCTGCTGTCCCAGCCCTCGCCGCGGCTCGTCCGGTTTGTGGCAGCTTTCTTCACGCTGGTCTCACTGGTGTTTTCCTTGAGGCTTTTTGCTGCCTTTGACCGCTCTGCCGGGGGCTGGTATGAAGGCAACGCCGGATGGCTGCCCGCCTCCCTTCCCGTTAACTTCCACCTGGGAGTGGACGGCCTTAGCCTGCCCCTGGTGGTGCTTACCGGGTTCTTGGGCTTCCTGGTGGTGCTCATTTCGTGGAAAGTGGAGCTAAGGGTGAAGGAGTACTTTATCTGGCTCCTGCTCCTGGAGACCGGCATCATGGGCGTGTTCGCTTCCGCAGACCTGCTGCTCTTCTTCCTGTTCTGGGAGGTAGAGCTTATCCCCATGTACCTGCTTATCTCCATATGGGGTAGCGGGCGTAAGGAATACTCAGCCATCAAATTCGTTGTGTTCACCCTTTTTGGCTCTGCCTTCATGCTGGCAGGCATCCTGGCCCTCTACTTCTCAACCGGCACCTTTAACCTGCACGAGTTGGCGGCTATGGACCTCGGCGGGGTCAGCACCGTACTGCCACTGACAGCCATCTTCCTGTTCATCTTCCTGGCCTTCGCCGTTAAGCTGCCTATGTTTCCCCTACACACCTGGCTTCCGGATGCCCATACCGACGCCCCCACGGCGGTCAGCGTCATTCTGGCCGGGGCGCTGTTGAAGATGGGCGGCTACGGCATTATCCGCATCAATGTGGGCCTGTTCCCGCAGGTGGCACGGGACTTGGCTCCTTACATCGCCGCTCTGGCCGTGGTCAGCATCATCTATGGGGCCGCTATAACCATAAGGCAGAAAGACCTCAAGCGGATGATAGCTTACTCCTCCGTGAGCCACATGGGATATGTGCTGCTGGGCGTTTTCGCCCTCAGCCAGATAAGTATGACGGGGGCCGCCCTGCAGATGGTGAGCCACGGCTTTGTTACCGGCCTCCTCTTCGCCATGGTGGGCTTGGTGTATGACAAGACCCATAACCGCAACCTAGATTTCCTGGGCGGCTTGGCCCGGCAAATGCCGGTGATAGCCGTAGTATTCACCATAGCCGGGCTGGCATCGCTGGGTCTGCCGGGGACCAGTGGCTTCGCTGCCGAGGTTATCGTCTTCCTGGGCAGCTTCTCCAGCACCGCCTTTGAGGCTGTCCGTCTCTACACTGTGTTGGGGGTTGGGGCCATCGTGCTCACCGCCGGATACATTCTGTGGATGCTGCAGCGCACCTTCTACACGGAGCCGCTGGAGAAGTATGACGGTGTGCCCGATGCTGATGCACTAGAGAAGGTGTCCATATTCACCTTCGTAGCGGCCATAATGGTCATCGGCATCTACCCGGGGTTAGTGACCGATGTATTGAAACTGGGCGTCCCCGCCCTGGGCTTTTAGGCTTGGCAGGTATTATGGTGGCTGTAGGCGCAGTGATTAAGGATCAGGAGCGGGTGCTGCTGGTAAAGCATGTGCCCGGAAAGAGGGGCTTCTGGGAGGGGAAGTGGATTTGTCCTGGGGGGCGGCTGGAGGTGGGGGAGACTTTAGCAGAAGGTGTAAGACGGGAGGTAATGGAGGAGACCAACCTGGAGATTGACCTGGAGCAGCCCCTGCCCCCCTTTGATACCGTGGTAAAGCGCGGGGAGGGGGTGGAACTGCATGTGGTCTATATTGATTACCTAGCCCGCCGCCAGAGTGGTGAGCTGAAGGCGGCTAGCGATGTAGGCGAGGCCCGCTGGGTGTCCGTGGCTGATCTGCCCACCATCTGGGGAGACCTGCACCAGGATACGCAGCGCCTGCTCACTATCGCGGGGCTTCGTTCTGAGGCTCCGCCTGAAGAACTGACCGGAGGTAAGCCATGAATTGGTGGCTGCTCTCGCCGGAAATCACCCTCGTCGCTTTCGCCGTCATAATCATATTCCTAGATCTGGCAATACAGCGCAAGGGCATCCTGGCCGCCACCAGCGTTATCGGCCTTCTGGTTGCCATGGTGTTTGCGGTAGGCCTTTGGGACAAGACCGGGGTAACCGCACTCAACGGGATGCTGGTGATAGACCGCTTCTCACTTTTCTTCCAGATGTTCTTCCCTGGGGTGGCTGCGCTGGTGGTGCTGGGCTCAACCGACTACGCTTCACGGTTCTCTCGCTTCAAGGGTGAATACTATGCCCTTATTTTGCTGGCCACCACTGGCATGATGTTCTTGGCCTCCACCGGAGAACTCATATCCATCTATGTGTCCTTGGAGCTTATGAGCCTTTCCCTTTACGCCCTTACAGGCTTCCTGCGGGACCCCAAGTCCGGAGAGGCGGGGCTGAAGTACCTGCTGCTGGGGGCCGTTGCCTCCGCGGTGCTCCTCTACGGGCTGGCCCTTACCTTCGGCATAACCGGTACTACCCACCTAGCGGGGATTGCCGCCGCCGTCAAGGGAATGGGAAACGCCGGCGAAAACCCGGCTCTGCTGATGGCCATAGCTTTCATAATCGCCGGGTTCGGTTTCAAGATAGCCAGCGTGCCGTTCCAGATGTGGGTGCCTGATGTTTACGAAGGTGCCCCCACACCCATCACGGCGTTTCTCTCGGTGGCCAGCAAGGCCGCCGGGTTTGCCGTGCTGGTACGCGTGTTCACTGTGGCTTTCCTCTCCCCGGGATGGCTGAGCCAAGACTGGGCCATGCTGTTCGCCGTCCTCAGCGCCGTAACCATGACCTTGGGTAACATCGTGGCCCTGATGCAGACGAATATCAAGCGGCTGTTGGGATACTCCAGCATCGCTCACGCCGGGTACATCATGTTGGGCTTGGCCGCTATAGGTTCCGCCGGGGGTGGTGGGCTGGGCCAGAACGGAATCCTGTTCTACTTGGCGGCCTATGGCATAACCAACCTGGGTGCCTTCATTGCCATCATCGCCGTCTCCCATCGCCTGGACTCCGACCTTATCAGCGATTATGCGGGCATGTCCCAACGCTCCCCCTTGTTGGCGGCGGCATTGGCGCTGGGCCTCATATCTCTGACTGGGCTGCCGGTGTCAGCCGGTTTCTGGGCCAAGATATACATATTCAATTCAGCGGTGCAAGAGGGGTTTCTGTGGCTGGTGGTGATAGCCCTGCTCAACTCTGTTATTGCCGCCTACTACTACCTCAGGATAGTCAAGGCGATGTATGTTGAGGAGCCTACAAGCAAGGAATCGGTGGCTTCATCAACACCGGTCAAAGTGGCCCTAGTGGTGTGCAGCATCGGCGTCCTCTATGTAGGGTTACTGCCCGGCGCCGTCCTGCGGCTGATAGAAGCCGCCTCCATCCTGCTATAGCGATACCGCTTACCGGCTACTGTTTCCCAACCCCCTACCCGGCAGCCCATTGACTCCCCCTACAAGGGGGGAATCTGGGAGATGAGCCCCCCCAGATACAAAACCTCTGGTGGATGATTGGGATAGAGATATATTGCTACTCTGAATGTGGCGTCTTTCTTGACACTCCCCTATCCCGGTGCTACTTTTGAGGAGATTAATGCACTAAGGCTCGAGATGCAGCGGCTTAGGAGTCTGCAGGAGGGGTAGTAGATTAGTCTGCCAAGAACGGTAGGAGTGCTGTTCAATGCCGGGCTGGAGCAAGCAAAGGCCTTGGCCGGGGAGATGGAGGGGTTTCTCCCCTCCCTGGGGGCTGGGGTGTGGCTGTGCCCCGCCGCCGATGAGGACTCCGCCCGTGACATGCTGCCCGGCACCGAACTGCTGCTGAGCCTGGGTGGGGACGGCACCATCCTCCGCGCAGCCAGGGCGGCCGCTCCGTACGGGGTGCCCATACTGGGGGTGAACTTGGGGCGGCTGGGCTTTATCACCGAAGTCAGCCCCGATGAGCTGCACCAGCGGCTGCCCGGCCTGTTGGCCAGGGAGGGCTGGGTGGAGGAGCGGGCCATGCTGCAGGTGGAGTGCCTGTCCTCCGGAGGCAACGACCATAGCTTTCACGGACTCAACGATGTGGTGGTGAGCCGAGGGGAGGTGGCCAGGGTGGTTCACTTGAAAGTGTGCGTGGATGGCGAGCCTCTGACCATATTCAAGGGGGACGGTGTAATTCTGGCCACTGCCACAGGCTCAACCGGCTACGCTCTGTCCGCCGGAGGGCCTATACTCTACCCTCAGGCCCGGGAGATTATCCTTCAGCCCTTGGCCCCGCATCTGAGCTGGCGCACCCCCCTAGTGCTAACTGCGGAGGCGGTGGTAGAAATAGAGGTGGTAGCGGACCGCCCCGCCGTCATGAGTCTGGACGGACAGGTCAACCTGCCGCTAACTGAAGGCGACAAGGTAAAGGCCTGTCGCAGCCCTCACTCCGCCCGTTTTCTGCGCACCGAGCCAGCGGACTATTTCTACCGTGAACTGGGCCGCCGCTTGGTGGACAGGTCAGGCTAAGGAGGTCGGGTTGGAGGTCGAGAAGGCCACATTAGAGGATGCCCCTCAGATACAGCGCTTGGTCAATTTCTGGGCGGATAGAGGGGAGATGCTGCACCGGTCTCTGAGTGAGATTTACGAGAACCTCAGGGACTACTGGGTGATGCGTAGCGGCCAGGACTTGGTGGCGTGTGCCGCCTTCCATATCTACTGGTCGGACTTGGCTGAAATCAGGGCGCTGGCGGTGAGGGAGGAGGACCAGGCACAGGGCCTGGGCAGCCAGGTGGTGGGGACTTGTATCCAGGAGGCCAGAGGGCTGGGGATACCTGTGGTATTCGCTCTAACTTACCGCCCGGGCTTCTTTGAGCGCTTTGGCTTTCAGCAGGTGCCGGTGGAGCGCCTTCCCCGCAAGGTCTGGGGGGAGTGCCAGCGGTGCCCCAAGTTCCCCAACTGCGACGAAACGGCCCTGGTGCTGCCGCTGCAGCCGGTGCCGTGGCTAAAACGCCGGCGCGCGAAAGGGGTGGGGGTTGGCTGAAGAGGTACTCTCCTCCGAACATCTTTACCAGGGCCGGGCGCTGAGCCTGCGGGTGGATACCGTCAGGCTGGCCTCGGGCCGGGTCACCACCCGGGAGATTGTGGAGCACATGCCATCGGTGGTCATGGTGCCTATTGACACCGACGGCAGTCTGATAATGGTGCGCCAGATGCGCCATGCCGTGGATAGCACCATCCTGGAATTGCCCGCGGGCACCACCGAGCCTGGGGAGAGCTCCGAGGAGTGCGCCCGCCGAGAGCTAAGGGAGGAGGTGGGCCAGGAGCCTCGAGGCCTTGAGTTGCTGGGGGGCTTTTACTCTGCCCCCGGGTATACCAGCGAGTACTTGTATATCTATTTGGCTACCGGCCTGGAGCACAACCCAGCGGTGGCCGAGGACACCGAGTACATAGAACCCGTGCGCTATCCCCTGGGAGAGGTCCCCCGGCTCATAGCCTCCGGGGAGATTGAGGACTCCAAGACCCTGGCCGGCCTCTATCTGTACTGGCTTAAGAAAGGCGGCGGCCGGTCATAAGGGCGGTTGCGGTGCTGGGCCAGGCACCGTCTCCAGGCCATGGCTCCTGGCGTGGGCCATAATCCACAGCGCCCCGGTGCGGAAATCGGGGGCTATGTATTCGGGCGATGCCCCACGGGGCAGGTTGCGCTTGATATAGAATAGGTCATCTATCAGCACACCGCGGCATCCGGCCTCTCGGGCGGCGGCCATGTCTTGTAGCTGGTCTCCCACAAAATAGGAGTTGGGGAGGTCTATAGCCATCTCCTCGGCGGCGGCTAGGATGAGGCCGGGCCTGGGCTTGCGGCATTCACAGCCCTCGTCGGGGTGGTGCGGGCAGTAGTAGATGGCGTCTACCCCGGCACCCTCCCGGGCCAACTCACGAAGCATGTGCTGGTGGATGCGGTCCAGCATCTCCTCCGTAAAGTAGCCCCGGGCTACGCCGGATTGGTTTGTGACCAGCACCACTTTGAAGTGCTCGTTCAGGTAGGCAATCCCCCGGGACACGCCGGGCAGCAGTTCCACATCCTCGGGGCGGCTGCAGTAGGGCACATCCCGGAGTATGGTGCCATCCCTATCCAGAAACACAGTCCTATTCGTGGTCTCCTCCGAACAGGGCCTCCTGGGTGCGGGGGGCATCAGTGCAGGGCAGACACAGGGATGCTTCTTCCAGCACCCACGCTGCCTTATTTAGAGGCTCACTTGGCTGACGGCTGCCCTCTATATGATGTTGGACCGTCTGCTGTCGCAGGTTCACTCCGCTGCTCCCGGTAGGCGTGGTCACCTTACGATAATACCATACCCTGCAACACCCCCTGGTAAAATGTGTTTCCTTGACTTGAGCGCCTAGGCTTTGCTATGATTCCCCATTCGGGCGGTGCCCGTTGGAGGAGGCAGTCATGGCCATTGTCACATCTTATCCCACCCGCCCCCTGGAGTGCTGGAAGAAGATGAAGGAGCTGCGCCGCGAGCTATTTAAGGCCTCTTGGGGGGCCAAGGAGATGGGCGGCTTAGCCGTTGCCACTCAAAATGTGGCACACCCCTTGGTGGCAGGGCTGGGCGTGTTTGGACGCCGCCTCTATGGCCCCTACTTCAGCAAGGCCATGCGGGAGCCCGATACCCTTCTAAGCTACCACCAGGCGGCTGATGCCCGGGGGTTCCCCCGCGGGGAGATGTGCTCCTCTATGCACCACTACTTGGGGGAGATGGCTCTGGGTCTGACAACGGTAGACCCCGTGTCCGGCTCTACTAGCCCGGTGGACTTTGTTCTGGAAGCCCAGTTCTGCCACTCCGTGGGTAAGATGGCTCAGATTGCATCGGAGGCGCTGGGCGTGCCCCACAAGGTCCTGGACATACCTCAGCAGGATGGGGCAGCGGCGGTAGACTATGTGGCGGCCCAGATGGCCGATGCGGTGGACTGGATGGTTAAGGTTACCGGACGGGAGTATCATGACGAATGGCTGGCCGCCGCCGTGGAGAACTGGTGGGAGCATGCCGCCCTGTGGGCGCAAATTTCCCTGGTGAACCAGGCGGTTCCCGCCCCGGTGGATGTGCGGATGATGGGGGCATTGGAAATCCTCTCCATCGTGGGCGGCCATGACCGTAGGGTGGTGGACTTTTTCCAGATAGTGCTGGATGAGATGAACGCCCGGGTGGCGGATGGCATCGCCGCCAACGGCATGGAGACATGCCGGCTTACACACGAGGGCGAGCCCATGTACTATGATGAGGGCTTTATACACAAACTGGCCCATCGCTATGGTGCCGTCTTTGTAGCTGGGTTTGTCACCTTCTGCCAAGGATTGTGGAATATTGATGAAGGTGGGCGGTGGACGGCTGGCCCCCGCTTCGGCGACCTGGGCCTGAGCCTTCGCAGTAGGGAGGACGCCTTACGGCTGCTGGCCAGGTGCTATGTGGAGCACAGCCCGATCTACCGCTGCCAGAGGCTGGAGGAGAAGCCGGGGGAATACGTATACCGTGCCCAGGACTGGCACTGCGACGGGGCGGTATTGCACATGGACATAGGCTGCCACAGCCAAGGGGCGGGGGTTCTGGAGGCCCGGCAGGCCCTGGAACGGGCCGGTATCCCCACCGTGACTTATGAGGCCAGCAACGGCGACCCTCGGGACTTCTCCCATTCCCAGGTCACCGACCAGTTGGAGTCTTTCCTGGAGCGCCTGGGTCTGGTTCGCCTGGAGTAGGCTGTGTCACATCACCATAGGTCCCAGGAGGCGGTGCGCCCCCTTCTGGCTAGGCCCTTGGCCGGTTTGGCTGGCTTAGGGATAGTGGTCTCAGCTTGGATGACTGTACTGCACTACAGCGGCCCGGGGGCCGCATTCTGCCCCCAGGGGTCGGGTTGCTCCCAGGTGGATGCCAGCCCGTACTCCACCCTGCTGGGGATACCGGTTTCGCTATTGGGGCTGATGGGCTATGGGCTTATCCTGCTTCTAGTACTGTGGCCGGGCTTCTCCCAGACCCGCAGGCTGGCGCTCCACCTGACGGTGGTAGCCGGTTTCAGCTTCACGCTGTATCTTGTCTATCTGCAGTGGTGGGTCATCAAGGCTTTCTGCCCATATTGTGTGGTTTCGACGGTGGTGATATCGGCTATCCTGGGTGTGGTGCTGAAATCTAAAGTGACCCTGCCCGGCACCCCGCCGGGGCGCTTGGGGGTGCTGAGCCTGGGCCTAGCGGTGGTGGTGGTGCTGGGGGCATCCCTGGCCCCCACTTCTTTTTCCTCCCCTGTGCAGCAGGGGCCTGACGTGGCCGATTTCCCCGCCGCACTGGCCAAGCACCTCAGGCACTCTGGGGTGGTGATGTATGGGGCCTACTGGTGCCCCCACTGTAGGGATCAGAAGGAGTGGTTTGGGGAAGCATTTGAGTATATCAGCTATGTGGAGTGCGACCCACGAGGTAAGGGGGGCAACCCAACGCTGTGCCAGGAAAAGGGTATCAGCGGCTATCCGACATGGGAGATTGGCGAAAAGTTCTATGAGGGGGCGTACCCTTTGCAGGTTCTGGCTGTGCTATCTGGCTACCGTCCCTAGGCAGCTACCTCATCGTATCCGGGAGCCACAGGGCAATTTGCTCGAAGGCAATCAAAAGAGCAGCAGCTACCAGCACAATTCCAACATAGGGCAGTATCCCCCGGAAGGTGTCCTCCAGGCTTAGTCCATAGTTCTTGCCGATGCCGGCGATGATGAAGCAGTTGACGCCCACCGGTGGTGTGATCAGGGCCATCTCCACCATCAGGGTCATGTAGACTCCGAACCATATCAGGTCAAAGCCCAGACTTGATACGATGGGGGTAAGGATGGGTACGGTAAGAACCATGATGGCCACCCCCTCCATGAACATCCCCAACAGGATGAACATCCCGGTGATGGCCGCCATTATCAGGTAGCGGGAGACCTCCAGATTGCCTATGAGAGTACTCAACTCACGGGGGATGCGCTCCATCGAAAGCAGGCTGGCGAACATCATCGCTCCCACGATTATGAGCAGGACAAATCCCGAGGTGCTGACCGTGCGCAGCAGTGCCCCCTGGAAGTTGTTCCGGTTTAGCTTACGATAAAGTATGGCCATCAGGAGCACGACCATTGTGCCAGCCGATGCAGCCTCCGTGGGGGTGAATACCCCCATGTAAATCCCGCCCAGAATGACGAAAGCCACCAGCACGATAGCCCACACCCGCCACAGAGCGGAGAAACGCTCGTTCCAAGTCGTGGCTGGTGCAATGGGAGCTATGCCCGGGCTGATGGTGGCATGGATGAAAATGTATATGGAGAACATGAGGGCCAGCATGATACCGGGGAATACACCGGCAATGAACAGCCGCGGTATGGACTGCTCCGCCATGAAACCGTAGACTATGAAGGACAGGCTGGGGGGTATCATAAGCCCCAGGGTGCCCCCTGTGGATACCGCCCCACCGGCCAGGCTCTTGCTATAGCCACGCTTCAACATCTCCGGAATGGCTATGCGGCCTATGGCGGCTGAAGTGGCGGCGCTGGAGCCCGAGACGGCCCCGAAACCGGCACAGGCCAGCACACTGGAGATAGCCATGCCTCCCCGGAGCCTGCCTATCCACCGTTCTATGGCGATGTACAGGTCGCTGCTGATACCGGTGAACTCCAGTATTTCCGCCATCAGGATGAACAGGGGGACTGCAGTGAGGACGAAGCTGTTTACAGACTCATGGGCCGTCTGGGGTAGCCGGAACAGATATACTGGCCCCTCCAAGAATAGGAAGCCGAAGGTGGCCACAATGCCGAATGAGAAGGCGATGGGGGTACCAACGACCAGTAGGAATAGAAAGGTGGCCATAATCAGCAGTGCGATGAGATACCATTCCATCTCCGTGTTTTACTTCTCTTCCAGCAATGTGAGGTTCTCATAGAGCTGGCGTAGCAGCTCCAGTCCCAGCAGGATCCCTCCCAGGGGTATGAGTTGGAAGGTCACCCACTGGGGTACAAACATATCCCCGATATGCCTGCCGCCCTGTTCATAGGCCTCCGCTGTCATCACCCAGCCCTGCCACACCAGTGCCGCAACGAACAAGACCGATAGTATCCCGGTGGCAACCGTCAGTATGGTCTGCGTGCGGGCTGAGAAGCGCTTGAAAATCAGGACAATATTAATGTGCCCCCGCAAGTAGAGGGTATACACGGATGCGAACAAGGTGGTCAAGATGAGCAGGTAACCGGTGGTCTCGGTGACCCACACAGTGCCCCTGTTGAAGACATAGCGCATCACCACCTCAAAGGTGGTGAAGACCGCCATAGTGAAGATGGCCACCGCCGCTACGGCCCCCGTAGCCCTACTGATGAAGGCGATGATAGAAGCCACCCTATCGGCAGCAGCCTTTAGCCTTCTCATAGTGCCTGCCTATCTTGCTATCCGGCAGTGCCCCCTGGTGCCGGGGGACACTGCAAATTAAGCTGAGTCTGGTTTTGCTACTTAGTTACCGTAGTACTTGTCCACTATGGCCATGAGCTC
>JASLXN010000009.1:12229-15534 GCA_030740315.1 Dehalococcoidia bacterium
GAGCTCAGCACCGACATCTCCTGATTTGTCGAGATACCACTCTCGCAGCGGATCTTTGGCGACCAGGTACTGCTGGGCCATCTCGTCCGGAGCGATAAATACCTCAGCTACCTTATTGTCCTTGGCCAGGCCATCCAGCGCCCAGTTAATATCTTTCTTTACCAGGTCTGCGGCAATGGGTTGCATCTCCACCTGGACCTGGGCGAAGGCATCTTTTACTTTCTGGTCAAACTCGTCCCACAGGTCCCTGTTCATCATCAACGGTATGTTCCAGCTATTCATGGGGAACGAAGGGAAGTAGCTAGCATAGGGGGCTACCTCATACCATCCGAATGAATAGACGCCCACATTGATGCTGGTGAGAGCGCCGTCAATGACGCCGGTGGACAGCGACTGGATGACCTCGGGGCCGGCGATGCTCACCGCAGAGGCACCCAGCACCTTGAGGAGCTCGGTGGTAGCGCCGCCAGCGCCCCTGACCTTTCTGCCCGGGAAGGTCTCAGGACCCTTGATATAGTCATCCCGCATGGTGAAGGCGAAGATGGGCCCGCCGTTCCAGTAGAAGGCCTGCTTCAGACCTACTTTGGCGAACTCGCGGTCCTGGATATCCGTGATGCCGGCTTCCATGAGCTTGTAGAAATCGGTATCCCATTTGTTACCGTCTACGGAGCCTGGTAGGAAAGTCCAGCCCAACCAGGGGTGGACGCCGAAGTGGTAAAACTCATTGGTAAGGTACATGTCAATGATGCCCTTCTTGGTGGCCTCCGGCATTTCAGCTACTTTGACCAGTTCGTTCTGAGGGAATATCTCAATGGTAACCCGTCCGTCCGTGCGTTCTTCGATTTTCTCGGCCCACAGCTTGATGACATTCCACCGAGCATCATCTTTCGGGAGGGCGTAGGTCTGTAGCTTGAGGTTCTTCCAGGTCTTTAGAGGCGCAGCCGGGGTCGCCGGTACGGCTGTGGCCGCAGGAGGAGCTGCGCTCGGGGTCGGTGTGGCATCTTGGCCGCAAGCCGCCAACAGTAGCACGGTTCCCATGAGAACCAGGGTCAACTTGTACAATACTTTGTGTCTCCGCATATAATCCCCTTTCCGGTTCAGCAAACCCTATATAATCACAAGCCTTATATAATAAAGGATAGAGCTATATTTACAAAGACCTCGACCTCAAAGAGTGATGCCGGCATTATACTTTTGTTGTTGCTATATGTCAATGCGGTGTGTTAGCTGGGCGGATTAGTGACGTATCTCCTCTTTACCAATCTCTACGAACGCAGTGTCGGTTTGAAGGACTTCGGACTCCTTTAGAGAGTTGGCATCTTCATGCGCGGCACCGGATAGCAAGTACGGCCAAGCCGGCATAAAGCATGACCTGCCTTTGCGGTGGTCATAGAACCTAGTTGTCCTGTGCCGGTGGCGGTTTTCCCGTAGATTTGCGGTGCGGTTGGCCGGGGTGGAAAGGGGATAGATTGAGTTGCCTACCCATAATATACTGGGAGTTCAGGGGACAGTTGTCTGGGGTGACTAAATAATACGACGCCTTGGAGGATGGCTGTCACCAGCAGGGCCCGTTGGACGCCAGGGCCCATCGGTTGGCAAAGCGGGGCATCGCCGCCGCCGAGCTCCGCCATACCCCACGGTGGTCAGGGCCACCGTGGGGTTTCACAGCATGATTACGGCCCTCAAGCGGATAGACAAGGTCATCAAGAAATAGGCGTAGCCGCCCCCACTTTTCTGCGGCCTAGGCGGTGTGCCTCTTTGTCTCGGCTCCCACCTCCACTACCCCCGGCAGGAAGCTGTGCCCGGTGGCGAAGGAGCGGTCATCCGTATAAAGGGCTTTGTGCCGGACATGACTGGATTATAGCAGGTGGGCGGCGGATGAAAATGGATTCACTGACGGCTGCTTCCACATGATAAAATAGGTGCTGGGGTTAGAACAATAGTGTAAATAATGCACTTATAGCCGGCGATACAGGCCTGTAGAATCGGCAGCAAGGGGGATGGGTTAGCATAGACGGGGGGGGGCAGGGTGGCAGCAGCTTTGACCATTTAATGAGGGGAGGAATAACAGAGATGACGGCCCGGAAAAAGATAGGCTTGGCAGTGGTGGCGGTACTGGTGCTTGGGGGGGGTTATTTTGCCGTCAGCAAGGCTGTAGACTTCGGGGACCCGTCTGGCGATGAGGGAGAGAGGGTAGAGGTGCTGCGGGGCAATTTGGATGTGACGGTGAGCACCAGTGGGACAGTAGTTGCGAAACGCCAAGCGAACCTCTCCTTTGGCTACGCAGGTACTATCGTGGATCTAGGCTCGGAGCTGGCTGACAGGGTAGCTAAAGGACAGGTTTTGGCTAGGCTGGAGTCCGCCTCCCAGGAGCGGTTAGTGGCCCAGGCGGAGGCGGCCCTGAAGACCGCCCAGCTAAATCTGGAGAAGGCCCAAGAGCCGTTTGACAAGAACGACTTTGCCCAGGCGGAGGCGGCGGTAGCCCAGGCGGAGGCCGGAGTCGAAGCTGCCAGCCTCAGCCTGGGTAAGCTGCTGGAACTCTACGATGAAGGGGACATAGCCGGGGCGGAGGCCGCAGTGAGCAGCAGCCTGGCCGCTGTCAAGACCGCGGAAGAGGTGCTCAAAGATACCCTTGAGCTATACGATGATAAAGACCTCGCCGATGCCGAGGCATCGGTGCGCAATGGTAAAGTGGCCCTGGATAACGCCCGGTTGAACTTGGAAAGCGTTCGGGTGTCACAGGCTTCCGCCGTCACGGTGGCCGAAAACGCCGTGTCTGACAAGGAGAAGGCTTATAGCCGGGAGATGAACAAGTACTATAGCCAGGGTTGCTCGGCATCGTCCTGCTCACAGGTAGCGCCGGAGAAAATGGTGGGGAGCGTACTGGTTGATGCGGTGCTTACAGCGTGGCGCAACTTGGAGAAGGCCAGGAGTGATCTGGAGGTCGCTCGTATCACGCAGACCACGGCCATCGCCACCGCCGAAAACGCCGCAGACCAGGCGGGTGTAGCCCTGGTAAATGCCGAGGAGCATTTGGAGGATGTTATAGAGGGGGCGGATGCCGTTGACATTGAGGTAAAGCGGCTTCAGGTATCAAGTGCTGGGGCCGCCATGCGCCAGGCCCAGGACGCGCTGGCGGACGTAAAGGCAGGGGCCGATGCCCTGGATATAAAGCAGGGCAAGGTGCAGGTGGAGAGCGCACAGGCCGCCCTGCTACAGGCCCAGGCCGCACTGGCGGACATGAGGGCCGCCCCCGAGGCCATTGACCTCAAGCAGGGCAAGGTGCAGGTGGAGAGTGCGCACGC
>JASLXN010000009.1:15544-19692 GCA_030740315.1 Dehalococcoidia bacterium
TGGCGGACATGAGGGCCGGTACCCGCTCTGTAGACCTTCAGCTACTGGAGGTCCAAGTGAGGAACGCTGAGATCGCTCTGGCGGAGGCCGGGGCTAACTTGGAGAAGGCGACTATAACAGCTCCCTTTGATGGCTTAGTGGCCGGCGTCAACAACAAGGTCTGGGACAAGGTGGTCGCCGGCGCTGTGGTTATCGAGCTGGTAGACCCTCAGGGATTCGAAGTAGAGGCCACCGTGGACGAGCTGGATGTATACCGGGTCGGACCCGGGCAGGCGGCCCATATCTCACTGAACGCCCTACTTGGAGACACGCTGCCGGGCACGGTAAAGTCCCTGTCCCCCGCGTCCCGGAGGGAGACCGGGGTGATAAGCTACCAGGTTGTTATAAGCCTGAAGCCCATAGGGGACATCACACTGAAGGACGGGTTGACCGCCTCCACCGAAATTGTGGTGGGGGGCAGTAAGAATGTCCTCTTGGTGCCCACCCGGGCGGTAACCGTAAGCGGTGGGGAAAGCGTTGTACAACTGATGGTCGGAGACAAGGCACAGGAGCGCCTTATCAGCACCGGCCTGCGCCAGGACGGCCAGACGGAGGTGCTGAGTGGCCTCAGCGAGGGGGATATGGTGCTGATACGGGAGAACGATGATTGAGATTGAGAATGTCACCAAAGTGTATGGTATGGGGGACGTTGAGGTGCGCGCCCTTCGGGGAGTCAACCTCAAGATAGAGCAGGGCGAGATGGTGGCCCTGATGGGGCCTTCCGGGTCCGGGAAGTCCACCCTGATGAATATTCTCGGCTGCCTGGACCAGCCCTCAACAGGGACCTATGTCCTTGACGGGCTGGAGGTGAGCAAGCTTACCGATAACCGGCTGGCCGAAATCAGGAGCCGTAAGATAGGCTTCGTATTTCAGACCTTCAACCTGCTGCCGCGGGCCTCCGCCATAGCCAATGTAGAGCTACCCCTCATCTACAGCGGCGGCCGGGGCAAGGGAAGGGCGCGGGAAGCCCTGGAACGGGTGGGGCTTCTGAGGCGGGCCGACCACCGCCCTTCACAGCTCTCCGGTGGTGAGCAGCAGAGGGTGGCCATCGCACGGGCGCTAGTGAACCGCCCCTCTATTATCCTCGCCGATGAGCCTACCGGCAACTTGGACAGCAAGGCGGGCGCGGAGATTATGGCCATCTTTGAGGAGCTCAACCGGCAGGAGCGGATTACCATTCTGCTGGTGACCCATGACCAGGATGTGGGCAACATGTCCCAGCGTATCATCCGCCTGAAGGACGGTATAATAACTGGGGAGGAAATCGTCCGTGAAGCTGTTCGATAGCTTGGTGGTGGCCCTCAAGGCGCTTACTGCCAACAAGCTCCGTTCGGCTCTGACCCTGATTGGACTGGTGGTGGGGGTTAGCGCCGTAATCATACTCATGTCAGTGGGCCGTGGGGTGCAGGCATCCATCACTTCGGCGGTAAGCGATCTGGGCTCCGATGTGCTCTATGTCATGCCGGGCAGGCCGATGGAAAACCCGCTGATGGCCGGCATGGCGGCCATGGGCAGTATAGATGCTCTGACCTGGGAGGATGCCCAGGCAATTGAGCGCTCCGCAGATGCTCCCTCGGTAGAAGATGTCGCCTCTGTAGTAACCACTCTGGTGGAGGTGGTGGCCGGTCGGGAAAGCAGGCTCGTGGAGCTGGATGGTACCACTCCAAACTTCAGCCAGATTATCAACTACCAGGTAGACCGGGGCATCCCGTTTGACCAGGGGCACATGCAATCCCGGGCCAATGTGGTGGTTCTGGGTGACAAGGTGGCTGAGACCCTGTTTGAGGACTCAGACGCCCTGGGCCAGAATGTAAAAATAAATGGCATAAAGTTCCGGGTTATCGGCGTTCTGGAGAAAAAAGGCTCTGTTATGGGGCAGAGCCAGGATGATGTGGTGCTGATGCCCCTTACCACGGCCCTGGCTAGGATAACCCAAGGGCTAACCCCCCAGGGCCAGCATATCATCGGCAGCATGCTCGTAAGGGCTGCTGGCCCCGATGAGGTGGACAACGCCAAAGAGCAGATAACCGATATCCTGCGCAAAAGGCACCGCCTCCAGGAGGGTGATGACAGCGATTTCAATATCTCTTCCTTTGAGGAGATACTGGCCATCGTGGGCACCATCACGGGCGTTATGACCCTGTTCCTGGCCAGCATCGCCGGCGTTTCGCTGGTAGTGGGGAGCATAGGAGTCATGAACATCATGCTGGTCTCGGTGAAGGACCGCACCCGGGAGATTGGTATCCGAAGGGCGGTGGGGGCCAAACGGCGGGATATTATGATTCAGTTCCTTGTTGAATCAGCTACCCTGAGCTTCAGTGGGGGGTTAATCGGTCTCGCCATCGGCTGGGGCGTGGCCCAGCTTATTACCGCTATGGGCAAGGAGTTCGGCATTGGTGCCACGATTTCGCCGGACATAGTAATTCTGGCCTTCTCAGTAGCGGTAGGGGTGGGCTTGTTCTCCGGGATATATCCCGCTACCCGGGCTGCTCGCCTGGACCCTATAGAGGCCCTGAGGTTCGAATAAGGCCACTTCCGGCGTCCGCTTATCAGCCGGAGGAACTTAAAGGGGCAGAGCCACTTTTACTGGAGTGTGAAGGTGTCCCCCACAGATATAAAACTGGGGGGGAGGGTGTGAAGAAAAAGGCTTGCTTAACGCAAGACAAACAACCTTTATTGGCGCTGGTGGCAAAAGTTCCGCTGCGCTGACGGTGAGGAGTGAGTGCCTGAACAGTGTCCCATTTGGCCTGGGCAAGTGCATCTTATGACTGTAAGATGCATCTCCTTTGGCACTATCCAGGCCCACTCAGCGGAGATGCAACGGCCTGTAAGGTCCTATTGTTCGGCCGCTGGCTATGACCTTTCAAGGGGCACTTGCCAGGCGCCACCTGTCTTCACCTTACCCCCTGTGGCAAGTAAGTATCATTCGTCTTGAAGACTATATGGGCTTCTGGGGGGAGTTTCACTATACTTCCCTTAACACATGGACTCCAGAAATGGTTAGCAACCACCGCAGAGCACAGCTGTGCACCGTCAGCAAGAGTGGGACACTTCTCGAGTGAACACTTTGGTGGATCAACATTGATATTTGCTAACCTTTGAGCGGGTTCCCGGAAAGTTTAACTACCCCTCGGTCCACCAGTGTCTTCATCCCGGGGGGCAGCTTCGTCAGCTGGTTTGCTCTCAGATGCAGCTCATCGAGGTCGATCAGGTTGCATATCTCCGGAGGCAGCGCCTCCAGTTGGTTGCCAGCTAGGTTCAGCCGAGTCAGGCCGGTCAGCTTGCCTATCTCAGGGGGAAGGCGCTTCAACTGGTTATCACTCAGACGCAGCGCAGTGAGTGAGGTCATGTTGCCTATCCCGGAAGGCAGCTTCGTCAGCTTGTTGTAATGCAGGTTTAGCGTAGTGAGTGAGGTCAGGTTGCCTATCTCGGGGGGCAGCGCCGTCAGCTGGTTGCCACCCAGGCGCAGCGCAATGTGGGAGGTCAGGTTGCCTATCTCGGGGGGCAGCGCCGTCAGCTTGTTGCCATGCAGGTCCAGCCGAGTGAGGGCGGTCAGGTTGCCTATCTCGGGGGGCAACGCTACCAGCGGCCCGGCCACCAGTTTATAGCCCTCAGCGCCCGGCTGGAGATGGAGCTGTCCCAGCTTCCCGCTGAAGAAGCGACCCCGTTCCGGGAGGCCCTGGGCGCGCCGGAGCCGGCGGTCGTGCGCCTCGTTTCCCTCGCCCACAGCTTGCTGGGACTGGCCACATTCTTCACTACGGCGTCATCGGAGCTCCGGGCATGGCCGGTACCCAAGGACACGCCCGCCCAGCGGGCGGCGGGTAAAATACACTCCGATATGGAGCGGGGCTTCATCCGAGCCGAGGTAGTGGCCCTAGAGGACCTGGCGAAGACGGGCAGCCTGGCCTTGGCCCGCCACCACGGCCTGCTGCGGTTGGAGGGCAAGACCTACCCAGTACAGGACGGCGATGTCATCACCTTCCTGTTCAACATATAGCTGTTCAGAGCGCTTTACCGAGCGGTAGACATAATACCGGCTAAGCCCCTTCGTTAAAGGGACTTCCCCTTTTACCACTGAGCCATAATAAGGTGCGATACATGCGGGACAG